>NZ_JAMZEE010000160.1:0-214 GCF_024704895.1 Bacteroides muris (ex Fokt et al. 2023)
GGAATGCAGTCGGCACTCACTACATATGCGGCCAGACACACCTGGGCCACAATGGCTTACCACTGCGAGATACATCCCGGAATCATATCCGAAGCCATGGGACACTCCTCCATCACGGTGACGGAAACCTATCTGAGGCCTTTCAGCAACAGGAAGATTGACGAGGCCAATCAAAGGGTAATTTCTTTTGTAAGAAGCGGAGCGTGCATAGTAT
>NZ_JAMZEE010000161.1:0-212 GCF_024704895.1 Bacteroides muris (ex Fokt et al. 2023)
GCCTTGTCGTAGATGTCCTCATTCATTTCCTGAGTACCGATGCGACCGGTGTAGTTGCTGCAGTAATAGATAGAATCAGCAAAAGCATGAGACAGTTCTCTCTCGCCAGCTTCTTTCACCCATTTCACTTTCAGATAACGCATGGCAACCAAAGCATTGTTTACTGTATCCACCAGTTCTACGCGAACGATAGGCTCACGACCTACAGCTGT
>NZ_JAMZEE010000162.1:0-210 GCF_024704895.1 Bacteroides muris (ex Fokt et al. 2023)
CGTGGGCATGTACGTGTGAAACGCGGTCAAAGCATGGAACCCAGTGTAGGAATTATGGACAGTCAAAGCGTCAGATGTGGGAACAATGCTTCTTTGAACGGTATTGATGGAAACAAAAAGGTAAAAGGCATAAAACGGCATGTCATAGTGGATAAGAATGGCTTTCTTATTGCCGTTATGGTCACCATAGCTAATGTGCATGACAGTAAA
>NZ_JAMZEE010000163.1:0-203 GCF_024704895.1 Bacteroides muris (ex Fokt et al. 2023)
ACATGGGTCTGGATTCCGTAGTAAACCCGTTCTGCCAATAGCTTTTCATCCACTATGGAGCAGTGTTCTTTTACTTTTGTTGCTCTTGGTTTCTGTGTATCAGATTGATACGACATGCTTCTCTGTTCGTTACTGTTGAGATGCTTCTTTTTTTGAGTTCTTTCATTTGTGTAATTCTTCGTCCGTTTAACTGTTTTTTAATC
>NZ_JAMZEE010000164.1:0-202 GCF_024704895.1 Bacteroides muris (ex Fokt et al. 2023)
CCAAGACCCAAGCTCCGAAAGAAACCTATGGCAAAGAGAAGAAAAATGATAGATTATAGCTCCGTTTTGCTGTCAGATACTAATTGTTGAGAAGCCCACATGATTTTATCGGTGAGCCAATAAGAAAGCACAATGACAAGGATGTGTGATGTGGAAAAAGCAAAAGCCCCCTCGTCATTTCTGACTCGGGGGCTTCCTCTAA
>NZ_JAMZEE010000165.1:0-201 GCF_024704895.1 Bacteroides muris (ex Fokt et al. 2023)
CATGGGAAATCACGCTGCCACTCTTGTAATCTGAACGCTCCAGGTAGTGTCTTTCATCGAGCCAAACTTCGATTTTCACAGAGTCGTCATGCCAGCCGGAGATCTCAAAACACTCCATTAAAACTTCGGGAAAGACGACTCGTAGTAACTTATGTAGGGGGCGATTAGAATTCATGGGATTGATATTGCTTAATTTAACCG
>NZ_JAMZEE010000016.1:0-85864 GCF_024704895.1 Bacteroides muris (ex Fokt et al. 2023)
GTGGTGTGGGAGGTCGGTAAATGTGAAAGTAGGAGGTAAATGCCTTTTATGAACAACATTTACCTCCTACCCAATTAGTTTTAATCCCATTTTAGCGATAAGGCTGTGCTTGCTATTATTCGTTAGCAGCTTCTTCGGCAGGAGCCTCTTCAGTCGGTGCTTCAGCGGCAGCTTTTGCGGCAGCTTCAGCAGCTTTCTTTTCAGCCAATGCTTTTGCTTTTTCTTCGTTTATTTTCTTTTCAGCCTCCAGACGTGCTTTTGCTTCAGCTTTCTTAGCTTCGTCTTCTTTGGCTTTCAGAGCAGCCAAACCGTTTTGTTTGTTGTTCTTCCAAGCTTCGAACTTAGCATCGGCTTCCGCTTCGCCAAATGCGCCTTTTGCTACACCGCCCAGCAGGTGCTTCTTCATGTAAACACCTTCGCGGGAGAGGATGTTGCGAACTGTGTCGGTAGGTTGTGCGCCCTTCAACACCCAGTCGAGTGCCCGGTCGAACTTCAAATCTACTGTGGCAGGATTGGTGTTAGGGTTGTAAGTACCAATCTTCTCAATAAATTTACCATCACGTGGTGCTCTTACGTCTGCAATAACGATAGAGTAGAAAGCATAGCTTTTACGTCCATGTCTTTGCAATCTGATTTTTGTTGCCATTTAATTAAAATGTTTTTAGTTAATGATTTGAATTATGCTACTATCTCGTAATAGCGGCTGCAAAGATAGGGAATAATTTTGAGTTATGAGTGATGAGTGATGAGTTATTTGTTGATGAGAGTGGTGTTTTTTGATATTCATTCTCCTGTCAACAAATAGCTCATCCTCCCGTTGACAAATAACTCATCACTTTCCCGAGTATTTCCTGGGGTATCTCAGCAGGATGGCGAGGGTGGCGCATGCTCCCATGCAGAAGGGGTAGTATAGGTTTCCGATGATGCTGATGGGTGAAATGCAGGCAAGTCCGGAGGCTATCAGCATTTGCGCTCCGTAAGGGATGATTCCTTGCACGAGGCATGAGAAGGTGTCCAGTATGCTGGCCGTTTTCCGGCGGTCCAGGTGGAAGCGGAGGGCGATGTCCTTGGCTATGGGGCCGGTGGTGATGATGGCAATCGTGTTGTTGGCGGTGCACAGATTGGCGATGCTGACCAGGGCGGCGATGCTGAATTCGGCTCCCCGCTTGCCGCTGACGTGGCTGGTCAGCCGGGAGATGATGAAGTCGATGCCTCCGTTGTGGCGGATGGTTTCGAGCATGCCTCCGGCCAGCAGGGTGATGATGATAAGCTCGCCCATGCCGGTGATGCCCGTTCCCATGGCCCCGAACCAGTCGAAGAAGGCGGTGCCGGTATAAATGCCGATAATTCCAGTGGAGAGGATGCCCAGCAGCAGTACCAGCATAACGTTGACGCCTGCTACGGCCATACCCAGCACGACGAGGTAGGGGATTACTTTTATCCACTCGATGCCCTGTACTTGCGGCGGGGCGGAGACGGACAGTCCTTGAAAGATATAGATGCCCAGCACGATAAGTGCTGCCGGTACCACAATCATGGAGTTGACGCGGAACTTGTCCCTCATCACGCAGTCCTGCGTCTTGGTCGATGCGATGGTGGTGTCGGATATGAAGGAAAGATTGTCGCCGAAGAACGAGCCTCCCACCACGATGGCAACCATGTAGGGCAGGTCGATGCCCGTCTTCTCCGCCAGCCCCACGGCTACGGGGGTCAGTGCAACGATAGTTCCTACGCTGGTTCCTATCGAAAGGGAGATGAAGCAGGCGGCAATGAAGATGCCCGCCAGCAGCAGGTTGTCCGGCAATATGTGCAGTGTCAGATTCACGGTTGCATCAATGGCGCCCATCTGCTTGGCGCTTTGGGCGAATGCTCCTGCAAGGATGAATATCCATACCATCAGCAGGATGTTCTTGTTGCCGGCACCTGCGGAAAACTGATGGATGCGCTGTTCCGGACTCAGCCCGCGCGTAATGGCGATGGCATAGCAGGACGAGGCGAGGAAGGCCACCGTGATGGGGACTTTATAAAAGTCGTTCGCCAGGAGCGAAGTCACCAGGTAGAGGCAAAGGAATACGGCCAACGGGCTGAGCGCCCACCAGCCGCCTTTGTTCTGGGGGATTGTATCGGTTGTTACTGACATAATTTCCTTGACGCTGTTTTCATTCATTCATCCGGTCCTCCTGCTACAGCGACGTTATCAGCCGGATTTATTTTCAGATACTTTGTTCCCATTATGTGTTGTCTTTATCTGTCTATATCCTTGTTATTTGTTGTAATAAAACTCGATATTCTCCTTTGTCAGCAAGTCAATCGGCATGAAGTTCTCCCTTGTGATTTCCTTCTTCAGAATCAGGTGTTCGCACAAAGCCTTGATGCCGTCGAATCCTTGCAGGGTGGGCTGCTGTGCTATGAGGAAGAAGATGCTTCCTTGTTTCAGGCAGTCTACGTTGCGTTGCAGCAGGTCATAGCCCATCAGGTTGAAGTCCTTTTTCTCTTTCTTCAGCAGATATTCCCCGATGATGTATGCTTTGGAGTTGAAGGTGATTCCATTCTTTACGGTCGGATGTTCTTGGAAGAATTCGTCCAGCATTTGCATGTCCTCGCTGTCGCGTTTGGCATGCAAGTCCAGTTCCCAGATGCGGCAGGCGGGATGATGTTCCTGCATGTATTCGCGGAAACCTATTTCGCGACGTTCCTGCTGGTTCGACCCGACAATCCCTTCGTTTATCTTGCGGAAGATGACGATTTCCTGCGCGTCTTCTCCGGCAAGCAGCATCAGCATGCGGGCGGCAAAATATCCGCTTTGGTGCGAGTTCTGCCCATAGAAGGAGAGGGCGGGCTCTTCCTTTATATTGGAGTCTATATATATATAAGGTATATTATGCAGCGTCAGCTCATCCGTGAAAGGCTTGGTATATTGCGGAACGGTGGGGGCAAACATCACTCCGTCCGGTTCCAGTGCCAGAATCTGCCCGGAGGCCTCCGCAAATGAATGGTAGTCGTAGGGGTCATAGTAGGAGAGTTGTACGGCAACGTTGAAGTCGGAGTAAGTTTCCACGGCATTGTGTATGCCCGCCTCCACTTCTGTCCAGTATTCGCCTTTCTGGTGCTGCGGCAACAGGCAGGCAAATGCGTACTTCTTGTTCGAAGCCAGCGCGCTGGCATACATGTTGGGCTGATAGTCCAGTTGTTTCAGGATTTCCTCCACTCGCTTCCTGCTGGATTCGGACACGCCGCTGCGTCCGTGAATCACACGGTCGACGGTTCCTACGGATACATCGGCCATCTTGGCGATATCTTTTATTCTGATTCTTTCCATCTGTATATTTACGATTTAACGATTTATGATTTACAATGTACGATTGATGTTGCTTTAGCCACGATTCTGCAATGTAATTTCAATTGTCAATCGTCCCATCGTACACCATGTTGTGCTCGCACACAATAATAATCTTAATATTTCAACGACAAATATATGATAATTTTTTGTATTTCAAAAATTGTTGTATCTTTGTGTCCGCACACGGAGATTATGGATAATGAATATTATTTTGATATACTCTCCATATTTTCAGGTGTTTAAGTTCTATTTGCACTTTGAAATGATAGATTGAAAGGAAATAAATTAATTTCATATTAAAATAAAACATAGAAAGATTATGGGAAAGAAAGTAGTTACATTAGGTGAAATCATGCTGAGGCTGTCTACTCCGGGAAACACCCGTTTCGTGCAGTCCGACTCTTTTGATGTGGTATATGGCGGCGGTGAGGCAAACGTGGCTGTCAGTTGTGCCAACTACGGACATGATGCTTATTTTGTAACCAAGTTGCCGAAGCATGAGATAGGCCAGTCGGCTGTCAATGCACTGCGCAAGTATGGCGTAAAGACGGACTTCATTGCGCGTGGTGGCGACCGTGTAGGTATCTACTATCTTGAGACCGGTGCTTCCATGCGTCCCAGTAAGGTGATTTATGACCGTGCGCACTCTGCCATTGCCGAAGCGGATGCTGCAGACTTTGATTTCGATGCCATCATGGAAGGGGCAGACTGGTTCCACTGGTCGGGTATCACTCCCGCCATCTCCGACAAGGCTGCCGAACTGACCCGCCTGGCATGCGAGGCCGCCAAACGTCACGGTGTCACCGTGTCGGTAGACCTCAATTTCCGCAAGAAACTCTGGACTAAGGAGAAAGCCCAGTCCGTCATGAAGCCTTTGATGCAGTATGTGGATGTCTGCATCGGCAACGAAGAAGATGCCGAACTCTGCCTTGGCTTCAAGCCCGATGCCGATGTGGAAGGCGGCAAGACCGACGCCGAAGGCTACAAGGGAATCTTCAAGGCGATGGCGAAGGAATTCGGATTCAAATATGTCATATCTACATTGCGCGAGTCCTTCTCTGCTACCCACAACGGCTGGAAAGCAATGATTTACAACGGTGAGGAATTCTACGAGTCGAAGCGTTACGACATCAATCCTATCATCGACCGCGTAGGTGGCGGCGACTCTTTCTCCGGTGGTATCATCCACGGCCTGCTGACAAAGCCCGACCAGGGTGCCGCCCTCGAATTTGCAGTGGCTGCTTCTGCCTTGAAGCACACTGTCAACGGTGACTTCAACCTTGTGTCTGCAGAAGAGGTGGAAGCACTGGCAGGAGGTGATGCAAGCGGACGGGTACAGAGATAAGTTCATTTGCTATTAGGCGATTTTACTGTTTGACACTCTCTTGTTGATGACGACAGAAGAACTGAAGAATAGGTTGAAGGCATTTGCGGTAAGGGCTGTCAGGTTGGCAGACAAGTAGACTGACCTGCAGCCAATTATCGAGCTGCTTGTTTGGGAAAATCAGATAAGGATTTCCTGAATAAATTGAAGATGGTGAATGGATGGTAAATAGTTTAATGGTATAAAGGATTAAGTAGCAGAACATTTAAATAGTCAGATAGTAAATAGAAAGATGAGTAAGTTTGATAAAATTGCAGTATTGAATAAGATTGGTTCTACCGGCATGGTGCCTGTCTTTTATCATAAGGATGCAGAAGTTGCAAAGAAAGTAGTGAAGGCTTGCTACGATGGCGGTGTTCGTGCATTCGAGTTCACGAACCGTGGTGACTTTGCTCACGAGGTGTTTGCAGAAGTGGTGAAGTTTGCGGCAAAAGAGTGCCCCGAGATGGCTATGGGTGTAGGTTCCATCGTCGACCCTGCTACTGCGGCGCTGTACTTGCAGTTGGGTGCATGCTTCGTTGTAGGCCCGCTGTTCAATCCGGAAATAGCCAAGATTTGTAACCGTCGTCTGGTTGCCTATACTCCGGGGTGTGGTAGCGTTTCGGAAGTGGGCTTCGCGCAAGAGGTGGGCTGCGACCTCTGCAAGATTTTCCCGGGCGATGTGCTTGGCGCCAAACTCGTGAAAGGTTTGTTGGCCCCGATGCCCTGGTCTAAGCTGATGGTGACCGGTGGGGTGGAGCCGACTCAGGAAAACCTGACCTCTTGGATTAAGGCGGGTGTGTTCTGCGTAGGAATGGGTTCCAAACTCTTCCCGAAAGACAAAGTCGCTGCCGAAGACTGGACTTACGTTACGGAAAAATGTAAAGAAGCTTTAGGCTATATCGCCGAAGCAAGAAAATAGAGAAGAAATTCATTTTGTTTAAAGGTGTTTGAAGGGGACAGCCATCGAAGCGTTTCGGCGCTTCGGTGGCTTGTTTTTTGCTGGAAAGTATACTCCCCGATGAGCAATGGAATGTTTATAAGTGTAAACTATACTCTTAAACTCTAAAACAATGTTATAAAACACCCGGATAGTGTGCCTGATGTTTTGCACATGCGCATAAAACACTTACCTTTGCAGTGCAGTTGGGAAACTGCATTTGGATTTGATAAATAATAAGACAGTTTTCAAAAAGGATATTGGTTGTTAGGTAAAAGGATTGAAAATAGATTTTTTCATAAGCTAAATGTTTTGAATAAATAGGTAAATTAGGTAAAGGTAAAGATTGGATTTTGAAGTTTTCAGAACAGGTAATTGAAGTTTTATTTTTCAGGTAAAGAGAAAGATTGATTTTTGGGTAACATTGATGTAGTTTAAAAGAAAAGCCTTTATGGCTTTTCTTATAGGGGCGGGGAGTTCGTGAGAGCTTGCTCGTTTTTTTATTTCCATATTCTTCGTATTTCCATATTCTTCGTATTTCTTGTATATTTTGCCCAGGCTCTACTTCTTTTCCGTATATTTGATACAGTATGACGTTATTTATTTGATACAGTATGAAGTTATTTACTTGATGCAGTGTGAAGTTATTTATTTGACTCTGTAAGCAGACTAAAAAGAATCCGCGTGAGTTGTCCGATGAACCCGCAACATCCGGTGACGGTAAACATTATCGGAGCGGGCGGAACCGGTTTGCAGGTACTGACCGGCGTTAATTTTGAGAGCACCTATACTCATTCGGTGCTATTCCTGTTATCTTCTTGAATAGCAGGCTGAAATACTGTACGTTTGGATAGCCTAACAACTGTGCCACAACGGCCGGGGTATTTCCCGCTTTGAGCAACATCTTTTTAGCTGCTTCAAGCCGTTTCAGTTGGAAATACTCATCTAATGTTTTGCCGGTCTCGAATTTCAGCAAGTCGTTGAAGTAAGGAACGGAAAGATGGAGGTGTGCGGCACAATACTCCGGTGTGGGTAAAACGGCATTGCCCAACTGACCGGAATCGATATAACCGTCGAGCAGCTTTTCCATTTTTACCAAAATTGTTTTGTTCTTGTCCTCTCGCGTAATAAACTGACGCTCATAATAACGGGTACAATAATCCAATAGCAGTTCGATATGACGTGAAAGAATGGTACTGCTGTGTGCATCTATAGGATGATGCAGTTCTTCCTCTATATTCCACAGGCAACAGGTGATTTTCTCTGTTTCACGTTTAGACAGATGTAAGGCTTCTTCCTTGCCGTAATGGAAGAAAGTATAGTTTTTGATATGTTTTTTCAAGGTAGTCCGAAAGAGTAGGTCAGGATGGAATATCAGCAGATAACCTTTATCCGGCAAGGTATTATTTTTACTCATGCGGAAAACCTCTCCGGGCTTCAGAAATACCATCGTGGCATTGGAATAATCGTAATATTTACGACCGCAACAACAGCCGTCGGTGCACTCCTCGGTGAGCAGCACGGTATAGAACTCGAATTTAACGGCATCCTGTTCCAGATCCGGATGTTCCAGATTGATGATGCTTGCCTGGGGATGCAGAGTTTTGCATCCCAAACGGTGGTTGCATTCGCACACGCTCTTTATGTCCAACGTCTCTTTCATCTGTCCTTTCAGCTAATCATCCTTGTGTGGTATTCATTCGGTGTGCATCCTTCCCGTTTCTTGAACAGACGGCACAGATGTTGCGGATGTCGGAAGCCCGATGAATATGCTATTTGGCTTGCAGTATCTCGGGTGCCGACGATACGCTCTTTTGCTATTTCAATTACTTTCTCCTGCATGTGCTCCTGCGGCGTCTTGCCGGTCTCTTTCTTTAGCATGTTGTCCATATCTCTGTATTTTCATTTTCTCTTTTCTTTCATCACACAAAATTAGCGGATTATACGGATTTTGCCATAACCTTAATTACTGATAATATAACCTCAGATACGGATTTCGCACATTCTCCGCGGAAATTATGTAATTGGGGTTATAATATCTGTAATTCCGGCCCAATCCGAAATCCCGGTGCATTTCTTAAATAGATTAGAGCGCATTTCCGCTTCTATTAAAAATACTATTTGTTTTTCAAATAATAATTCCTTTAAAATTTGTACTTTTGCCCACTGTTTAGAGAAATCAACGGAAACTTTTAAAAACGAAATAGAATGGCAGTAGAACTGAAAGACCTTACCAAACGTAGTGAGAACTATTCTCAGTGGTACAACGAGTTGGTGGTAAAAGCCGATTTGGCAGAACAATCGGCAGTACGCGGCTGTATGGTGATCAAGCCCTACGGATACGCTATCTGGGAGAAGATGCAACGTCAGTTGGACGATATGTTCAAGGAAACGGGACACGTGAATGCCTATTTCCCCTTGCTTATTCCGAAGTCTTTCCTCAGCCGTGAAGCGGAACATGTGGAAGGCTTTGCAAAGGAGTGTGCAGTTGTGACGCACCATCGTCTGAAAAATGCCCCCGACGGTAGCGGAGTCATTGTAGACCCCGAAGCTAAACTGGAAGAAGAACTGATTATCCGTCCTACGTCCGAAACCATCATCTGGAACACCTACAAGAACTGGATCAATTCATACCGCGACCTGCCTATCTTGTGTAATCAGTGGGCAAACGTGATGCGTTGGGAAATGCGTACCCGTCTGTTCCTCCGTACCGCCGAATTCCTCTGGCAGGAAGGCCACACGGCACATGCCACCCGCGAGGAAGCCGAAGAAGAAGCAGTGAGAATGCTGAATGTATATGCCGAGTTTGCCGAAAAATACATGGCAGTGCCCGTAGTGAAAGGCGTGAAGTCTGCCAACGAGCGTTTTGCCGGTGCGCTCGATACCTATACCATCGAAGCGATGATGCAGGACGGAAAGGCCTTGCAGAGCGGTACTTCCCACTTCCTGGGACAGAACTTCGCCAAGGCGTTCGATGTACAGTTCGTCAATAAGGAGAACAAGCTGGAGTATGTTTGGGCTACCTCCTGGGGTGTTTCCACCCGTCTGATGGGAGCGCTTATCATGACGCATTCCGATGACAACGGTCTGGTACTTCCTCCGCACCTGGCTCCGATACAGGTAGTCATCGTGCCTATCTACAAGAATGCGGAGATGCTGGCCAAGATTGACGAGAAAGTGGCAGGCATCGTAGCCAAGCTGAAGTCGATGGGCATTTCCGTGAAGTACGACAATGCCGACAACAAACGTCCGGGCTTCAAGTTTGCCGACTATGAGGTGAAGGGTGTTCCCGTTCGTCTGGTGATGGGTGGCCGCGACCTGGAGAACAATACAATGGAAATCATGCGTCGCGATACACTGGAGAAGGAGACGCGTTCCTGCGAGGGTATCGAAGAGTACGTGAAGGACTTGCTCGAGGACATTCAGGCAAATGTCTACAAGAAAGCGCTCGATTACCGCAACAGCCGCATCACCAGCGTGGACAGCTACGAGGAATTCAAGGAAAAGATTGAAGAAGGCGGCTTCATTCTGGCCCATTGGGACGGGACTGTCGAGACCGAGGAAAAAATCAAGGAAGAGACCAAAGCAACCATCCGTTGTATTCCTTTCGATTCATTTGTTCCGGGTGACAAGGAACCGGGCAAGTGTATGGTTACCGGCAAGCCTTCTGCCTGCCGCGTGATTTTCGCACGTTCCTATTAATAATACTCACCCCGGATTGAGCGGATTGACACAGATGATTTTAGGAGTTCTGATAATCAGAAACCTTTATCTGTGCTAATCCGCGTAATCCGGGGTGATTGTATATTCGGCCTACATACTTCTGTAACCTCCTCCACATCTCCTCGTAACAACTTTCCCTCATTTTTGCAGCGTAAAAAAAGAAAGGAGGCCCGAATATGGCTTTCCGCTATTGAGTGCGTAGCTGCCTGGCATATCCTGCCATCCTTTCTTTACGGCAACCTAAATGCTCACGTTCATCGCATTGGCTCCCAACGCCCCCAGGATGGCGGAGGCTACTGCAATCACGACTTTCAGAATTTTATCCCAGATACTTTTTTTCATGCTATATACGTTTTAAAAGTTGAACATACGAATCGGTAGTAAAATCAGTCATATTTATCCCAATGGATTTTCGCCCTGGTCTCCGTCCGAACCGCCTCCGTCTCCCGAGCCGGAACCGCCGCCGGAGCTTCCTCCTTCACCGTCTCCCTTGTTCACCAATGCTTCCAGGTCGTAGAAGTCAATCTTCTGCCCGGCACGCGTGGCGGCGATGTCCGGTCTTACGGTGCTGGAAGGCCGGAAATTGATTTTCACCGCCTTGATGTTCTTGGCGGTGCACTCCTTTACATCCGTTACGCCTGCCGTGCGCGCCGACAGGCTGAATACGCCGAAGTTCTTGATGTTCACCGACTGCCCGTTGTAGAGCGTTGCAATCATGGCCTCCACAAAATTGGTCAATACACTCTGGATGTCGCCCAGCGTCAGCGAACTCTTCTCTTTCATCACGTAGGCAATGTCGTCCAGCGTCGCATTGTCGCCCAGTGTCACCAGCTGCGGGTAGAACTTTGCCACCGCATCTGCCTTTCGAGGATCTTTCCTCGCAATTTTCTTGAATGGTACTCCCATAAACAATTAAATAATTAAAAATTAACAATTAGAAATTAAAGTCCCGTATTGCAATACTCTTCTCTTTCTCCTTTAGGGGGGAAGAGGGGTGCTGCAAAAGTACTCCTCCGGCTTTTTCTGCTCATGGCTTTCTTCGGGTTACGCCGTCTCTTTCCCGTTTCCTTTCTGTTCAAAAAAAATTCTTCGTCCGATGCCCGTTTATGTCTGTATATGCTTGGTCATATCGCTGATATTCAGTATCTTTATGGTGTAATAATCAACCAATAACATAAAGAATGAAAACAGAAAAAGAAAAGAGGGAAGAGGAGGAGGAAGACCTTCGTCCGTTCCGCATCCACGCCTATTCGAAGGAGGAGCTTGCCATGCTCTACAACCCGACTTACTGCATCAGCAATGCCATCTATACCCTGGCGGCATGGATACGCCACAACAAGGCGCTGAAGGGTGAGCTGGAGAAGGTGGGCTACAACAAATACCGGCGCACCTTCACTCCGCTGGAAGTGAAAGTGCTGGTGAAGTATCTGGGAGAACCCTGACATGCCGTCGGCCGGAAATAGGGAAACCTTGTAAAGAAAACGCCAATATATGTAAAGCCCCGTAACAATATATGTTGTCATGCACAACAATATATGTTACGGGGCTTTTCTCTTCTCCTCGAATGCCGGTTACTGATATAGCTGGATGTCCACTACCTCATATTCGGTCGTCTCCTGCTCGTTGGTCCGTGTACCGAATCCGTACTTTTCCAGTGCCTGCACCAGTACCAGCTGGGTGTGCGGGTTCACCTGCACCTTTCCGAATATGCTGAGCTTGGTCAGTATCACGCTGGCAGGGAGCCATTTTACCTGCAAGTCCTCGGGCAGCGGCTTGCGGAAGAAGACGAAGAGGTTCTCCTCCACGGGGTCTTTCATGCGGTGCCGCTCGTTGTGCTTGTTCAGCTGTTCTATCTCCTCGCCCTCGTACCAGTATCTGAAACCGCCGTTCAGCAAGGCGAGCGCCTGGGCGTAGATGCCGGGATGGTTCACCGGGGTGCGGTAGTCTATGCCGGTGACGGTGATGGGGAGGAAACGCCGGTTACCGCCGATGTCCTGCAGGCACTGCCGGTTGTTGGTGCTCCCGATGAAGGAGCAGTGGCGGGGCAGGGTGAAGGCTTCGACGTCGTAGGTCTTGCGCTGCGTCACGTTGTCCTGCGCGATGATTCGCTTCAGTGCTGCCAGCTCGCCGGGCCTCACGCCCTCGAACTCTTCCATGTTGATGATGATGCGCGTGGCGAGCAGGCGGGCGTCGTCCTTGTTGGAAGGGTCTATCATGCCGTTGTAGAAGTACTCTTTCCACTCGGGCGGCAGCAGGTGGCGTATCCAGCTGCTCTTTCCCTTTCCCTGCTCGCTGTAGAGGATGATGACGAGCTGGTTCATCTCCTCGTCGCTCAGCGCGCAGGCCACCATGCCCACCATCCATCGTTTGAATCCCTCCTGCCACAGTTCCCGGTTCTCGGTCGTCAGGGTGTCGGCAAGTTGGGCGATGTAGTCCGTCCCGTCCCAGGGGGGAAGCGCGTACAGGTAGTCGGTGTAGGGGTTGAACTCCTTGGCGTAGTTGGAGTCTATCACGGCTCTGAGGAAATTCTGGTAGCAGGAGATGCCGGCCATCTGCAGGTCTACGAACAGGGTGTTGTAGTCCTTCCCGCGCATGGGGCGGTATCCTTTCCGGGCCTCTTCGGGCGGTGCGTAGGGCATGAACTCGAGGCGGTCCAGGATGAGGTTCCTGCGGATGCCGTAGTGCTCTCCGAGGAAATCCATCACTTGGCTGATGACAGGCTTTTTCTCCTCCTTCTTCGCGGCGGCTTCGTTGGTCTTGTCGGTATAGATGTAGGCGTTGTGCAGGGGAGACTCCACGTCGGGGTACTCCTGCCCGAACTCTCTCTTGGCCAGCCTGACGGCTGTCTGCTCGTCCAGTCCCTTGCTGTAGCATTTGTTGCCCAGGGCGAAGAGGAAGTTGTCGCGGTTTCCCGCCCGGAACCTGGTGGTGCGCTTCACGGCGGTCACGGCTTTGGCGAATATCAGTTTCTCCCAAGGCTCTGCGTCGTGCGGCATGGCGGAGGCGGCAGCGGAAGGGATAGGACGTGCCGTTCCGTCAGGCGTTTTCTTCTTGCCGCTTTCCCTTTTTTCCGGCGGGATGATGCGCGCCGGCAGCGGGGACATCTGTTCCAGCAGTGCGGCGTTGACATAGGCATGCGGGTCGAAGGAGATGAAGTATCCTCGCGAGATGTCCTTCCCGCTTCCGTCCACCTCTACTCCGAGCAGGGCCTCGTAGTGCTCCTTGGCGGCGCTGTACAGCTTCAGGTGTATCTCCTCGAGCGTGGCGTAGGTCACCTCGCCCTGCCGGAGACGGTCGTACAGACGCCGGGTGTATTCCGTCTGCATGAAGACGAACAGCTTGTAGCCGTGCCTTTTGGGGGAGAGGAAACTGCCCAGGGTGTGCGGGTCTTCGTTGACGAGGGTCCGGGTCTGCTCCAACTGTCCTTCTTCCAGGTCGTCGATGTCGAGCGTGATGACGGGATTGTAGCGGGTGATGCTCGAGGCGAGCCTTCTTTCCCGGTAGTTGGCCGTGAGGGTCCTGAAGGGAAGCTGCTTCTTGACGCGGTTGGCTTCCTCCACCTTTCCCTGTGCCACGAGGCTGGCGATTTTGATGATTAACCTGGCATGCTTGCCGTTTTTTATGTCGGCCATGTCCTGCGTGAAGGTTGTCTCCCCGCTGACGGCGCTGAAACCACGGTAGGTGGTCACTGGAATGTTTTCCATTCGATTTGTATTAAGTTTGCCTTATTGGCGGCGCAAAGATGCCGTTTATTTCCTTAGGAAGCAAAAACGGCCGTCCGCGGTGGACAGCCGTTTTTTTACAATTTGGATTCCTTGGTTCCGGCTCATGCTTCCGGATACAGCTCGTTGTAGAGCCTGTATAGTTCGGACTCGATGCATCTGGCGTTCAGCGTGTTCGTGCCGCCGTCGGCATCCATGAAGTCCACCAGCAGATACAGTGTCCTTGCCAGTCGGCTGACGCCTTTCATCCCGTGTTTCTTCCCGGGGTCTGCCAGCAAGTGTACGAAAGGCGTCAGAAACGCTCTCCTGTCTTTGTACTCCACCCGTAGGTGCCTGCGCACCTGCGACAGAAAGTCTATCGCCAGCTGCAATTCCTCACTCTCTTTACTGTAAATCACCTGGAAGCCTTTCCCTTGGAAGAGCTTCACCTCAATTGGAACTTTTTTCCCATTCTTTTTATTATTTTGAAGGTATATATTTATGGTTTGATAACAAACCGGACGCAAAATTAACAAATAAAGCAATGCGGACGTCTTTTCTGTCCGAAATTCTTCCGGAGGGCATCCGGCTCCTTCGTGTCAGGGAACCGTGCCGGCGGCACCCGGTGCGTGTGTGTCGAAAGGGGGAGGAGGGTGAGGCACATGACCCTGCAGGGAATAATGTAACACACCCTTCCTTTAAAAAAATAAGAGAATCACGCGCCTGCGCGCGTACCTCTCCATAATGGATGATGAGCTGCCGTGGAATGCTTTTCCGCTTTTTGAGCCCTTTTTGAGAGTTTATTCTGCCGAAGAACGGGACCATCCGCAAGAAAAAACGTATATTTGCGTATTGTCTTTAAGAAAACAAGCTTGAATATGGAACAGATACGCAAGTTGCCGATAGGCATACAGACTTTTGAAAAGCTTCGTGAGGAGAATTACCTTTATGTGGACAAGACAGCCATGGTGTATCAGATGGCGTCCGCTTCTACTCCTTATTTCCTGAGCCGTCCCCGCCGTTTCGGCAAGAGCCTGCTCCTTTCCACCTTCGAGGCCTACTTTCAGGGCCGTAAGGACTTGTTCCGCGGCCTTGCCATCGAGCGGCTGGAGAGCGATTGGGAAACATACCCCGTGTTCCATCTGGACCTGAATGCCGAGAAGTACGACTGCAAGGAGGCCTTGGAGCAGATACTCTCCCGCAACCTCAGTCTTTGGGAAGACCGTTGGGGCAGGGACGCGGCGGAACACACGCTCTCTTCCCGTTTCTCGGGGTGCATCCGCCGTGCCGCCATGCAGAGCGGCAAGCAAGTGGTCGTCTTGGTCGATGAATATGACAAGCCTTTGCTTCAAGCACTTCTTGACGAATCCCTGTCGGACGAATACCGCCGCATCCTGAAAGCTTTCTACGGTGTACTGAAGAGTGCCGACCGTTACCTGCGCTTCGTCTTCCTGACCGGTGTCACCAGGTTTGCCCAGGTCAGCGTGTTTAGCGACCTGAACCAGCTGAACGACATTAGCATGAAGCAGCCTTATGCCGGAATATGCGGAATCACCCAGGGGGAACTGTTGCAAGTGTTTCGTCCTGAACTGGAAGCGCTTGCGTTGCGGATGGACTGTTCGCTGGAAATGGTGGTCGGGAAAATGCGTACCCTGTATGACGGCTATCATTTCCATTCGGCAAGCACCGGATTGTTCAACCCCTTCAGCGTGCTGAATGCCTTCGATGCGAACGAGATGGGTAATTATTGGTTCCAGACCGGTACCCCCACCTACCTGGTGGACCTGTTGAAACAGAGCGATTACGACCTGCGTCTGCTGATAGACGGCGTTGAAGTCACCTCCTCCTCCTTTTCGGAATACCGTGCGGAGGCCGGCAACCCGCTTCCCATGATTTACCAGAGCGGCTACCTCACCATCAAGGGTTATGACAAGGAAGTCAACCTCTATACATTGGGCTTCCCCAACGACGAGGTGCGCTACGGCTTTCTGAACTTCCTGTTGCCTTATTATACGCAGGTATCGAGCGACGAGACAGGCTTCCGCATCGCCCAGTTCATGCGCAAGCTCCGTGCCGGCGACGTGGATGCCTTCATGGAGCATCTTCGGGTCTTCTTTTCCGGCATTCCCTACGAACTGAGCGACAATACCGAGCGTCATTACCAAGCCATCTTCTATGTGGTCTTCACCCTGCTGGGACAGTTCGTCGAGACGGAAGTGCGCAGCGCCCGCGGCCGTGCCGATGCCGTGGTGAAGACGAAAGATACCGTCTATGTCTTCGAATTCAAGCTGAACGGAACAGCCGAGGAAGCCTTGCGGCAGATAACGGAAAAAGGATATCTGATTCCTTACCGCCTGGACGGGAAACGGCTAGTGAAGGTAGGAGTGAACTTCAGCAAGGAGACAAGGAACGTGGAGAGGTATCTGGTGGAGGGCTGATTCATATAAATGCCGTCGCGAGGGCTTCCGGCATTTTATGTGTCGGAAAATTTTGTAATTTCATTTCTTGGCATTACCTTTGCGCTCATTAAGCGGAGTGTGCCGTAAGTGTTTATCTTTCATAGGCGCCCGTTTACTGTAGCATGTCGCAAGACGGCTTGGATATAACTGTTTCGTCGCCTTCCTTCCGAGATGGTGGAGGGTCCTGAAATAAAATGAATGCATGCAACCTGTTAAGAATAACCGCATTACATTGCCTGACCGGGAGGTACTTCGCTACTCCGGTGTCCCCCGATAATACTTTTTTGTGAACGAGAATATAGAAATGCACTGGTATGCGGTGCGCGTCACCTATAGCCGTGAGCTTTTTTTCAAGGATTTTCTGGATGCCGAGGGCATCGAGAGCTATATCCCCATGCGCTATGAGTATGTCGTGCGGAAGGAGCGCCGCCTGCGCAAGCTTGTGCCTGCGGTACACAACCTGGTCTTCGTCCGCTCCACCCGCGAGCGCATGGACGAGATAAAGAACAGGCCCGGCATGAACATCCCCGTCCGCTATATCATGGACCGCGAAACCCGCCGGCCCATCGTCATCCCGGACTCGCAGATGCGCAGCTTCATCGCCGTGTCGGGCACCTACGACCAGGCCGTGCTCTATCTTGAACCCACCGAGCTGAACCTCTCCCAAGGAACACGGGTACGCATCACCGGCGGCATCTTCGAAGGAGTGGAAGGGGTGTTCGTGCGTGTGCGCCATGACAGGAGGGTGGTGGTGAACATCGAGGGGGTGATGGCGGTGGCGACGACGTTTGTGCATGCGTCGCTGGTGGAGGAGATAGGAGAAGATTAATGCTTTACTATAGTATTGCCGCTTTATCATAATGTATCATAGATACTTGTGAGATGTAAGTCGTTTCCGCTTTACAATATCTAAAATATTTTTTGAAGGTAGTAGTCAACGGACATATGGATTGTGGAAATCTATTGTCGGTAACTATTGAAGTAAATTGTAAAGAAAATTATCTTGTTTTGACATGTCAAAACAAGATACTAATATATTCGTTACAGATGAAATATACTTTTATTATTCAGGCAAGGCTAGGTTCAACTCGTTTGCCTCAAAAAATTCTGTTACCTTTTTATGAGGGAAAATCTATTTTAGATTTATTGATAGATAAATTGAAACGAGTAGAAAATGTTGATATCATTCTGGCTACGTCAAAGAATTCCATTAATGATTCTTTGGAAACGATTGCTGAAAAAAATTATATAAAGTGTTTTAGAGGATCTGAGAATGATGTTTTACAACGTTTTATAGATGCTGCAGAGTTTTTTGGTTCATCTCATATCATCAGAGTCTGTTCAGATAATCCTTTCATCGAACTCCGTTCAATTAACCGTTTAATAGAATTTGCAACAGTTAATCCGCAATACGATTACATTAGTTTTAATGTAAACGGCATTCCTTCTATTAAGACCCATTATGGTTTTTGGACGGAATATGTGAGTCTTGATGCTCTTAAAAAAGTAGCATCTTTAACTGATGTTCCTTTGTATCATGAACATGTGACAAATTATATTTATACGCATCCTGAGTTTTTTAATTATCATTTATTAAATACTTCTTCGATTTTGCAGGATTGTGAAAAAGTGCGTTTAACCATTGATACAGAAATGGATTTTAAGAGTGCGCAAATAGTTTATAAGGAATTGTGTCATGCAAACCCATATCCGACAATTGAACGGATTATTCATTTTTTGGATAGTAATCCTTCATTTTACCAAACAATGGAACAAGAAATTTTTAAAAACTCAAAATAATGAAAGAAACTTATATTATTGGTGAAATTGGACAGAATCATAATGGTTCTGTTGATATTGCAAAATTGATAGTAGAGTTAGTTTCC
Source organism: Bacteroides muris (ex Fokt et al. 2023) (assembly GCF_024704895.1). Classification (NCBI taxonomy): domain Bacteria; kingdom Pseudomonadati; phylum Bacteroidota; class Bacteroidia; order Bacteroidales; family Bacteroidaceae; genus Bacteroides; species Bacteroides muris (ex Fokt et al. 2023). The sequence goes on from NZ_JAMZEE010000016.1 coordinate 17,413, forward strand.
CGTCCTATAAAAGAAGATGTTTTTGACTTGGAGTTGAAACCCATGGATGCTGTGAAAATGACAAAACGTGATTTGTCAGAGGAATTAACTAATTCACAAATGAATAGAATTTATGATACTCCCAATTCTTTTGGTCGCACTTATGGTGAACATCGTTCATTTTTAGAATTATCGGATGAGGAACATTTTGAAGTATATAAACATGCAAAATCTTTAGGGTTGGATTTTGTGGAGACTTTGTGTTCTATTGGTTGCCTTTCGTTATTAAAATTATTTACCCCAGATTTTTTAAAAGTCGCTAGTCGTGATTTAACAAATTTGCCATTACTGGCATGTTTGTCGGAAACCAAGATTCCTATTATTTTGTCAACAGGTATGGCTGGTCAAAAAGAACTTGATGATGCCTTACAGGTAGTTACTCGTTATCATTCTAATATTTCCATTCTTCATTGTGTGTCACAATATCCGACACATCCCAGCAATTTGAACCTTAAAACAATTCTTTATTTGAAGAAAAACTATGGTCAATATAGAATTGGATTTTCAGATCATACGATTGGTATTGCTGCTCCTATTGTTGCTGTGGGGATGGGGGCTGAAATAATAGAAAAGCATATTACTATTGACCGAAGAATGAAAGGAACAGATCAGGCCGGGTCTTTAGGTCCTGATGGAGTAAATCGTATGATTCGAGATATTCGTGTTGCCGAAAGATGGATGGGTACTGAAGATTTATACATCGATAAAAGTGTTGCAACTTCAAAAGAGAAATTGGAAAGATCAATAGCTTCTAAACGTGATTTGAAATCTGGTGAGATTCTAACAGTAGATGATTTGCATATGTTGAGTCCTGGTGATGGTTATAAATGGTGTGATGTTGATAAGGTGATTGGAAAAACTGTTATCAATGATATCCCCCGTAATGAGATTATTTACCCTAATAATTTGAAATAGTATGATATATCCCAAATTGATATTGACTGATATTGATGGTGTGTGGACAGATGGTGGAATGTATTATGACCAAACAGGAAATGAATGGAAAAAATTTCATACATACGATAGCGCTGGAGTATTGTTAGCACATAAATACAATATTCCAGTTGGTATTATAACCGGAGAAGAAACAGAGATTGTACGACGTAGAGCAGAAAAACTAAAAGTTGATTTTTTGTTCCAAGGGGTAAAAGATAAACTGTCTGTTGCTATTGAATTATGTGGGAAGTTGAATATAGAGATTGAAGATGTTGCCTATATTGGAGATGATATTCCAGATTTGGAATTGTTGGAAAAGGTAACGTGGAGTGCAGCTCCTTGCAGTGCTCCTAATTTAGTACGTTCAAAAGTTAAATATGTAACTCAGCTTGGGGGAGGAGAAGGAGCTTTTCGTGATTTTGTAGAATATATATTCCAATGTTGACATTGAATACCTCGACTAAAAATTTTGTAAGTCTTTTTATTCTCAAATTTTTCCAAATAGGGACAAACTTTATATTACTTCCTTTTTTGATTAGAAAATTGGGGCCAGAAGGATATGGGCATATAACATATGCTAATAGCATCATTGTCTATTTTACAATCTTGGTCACTTATGGATTTAATTATTCTTCTGTTCACGCTATAGCGACGGCAAAAAGAGATTATATCAAAATAACAAAGATTGTCAATACTGTTTTTTCTGCAAAAATATATTTGATTTTCTTGTCAATTCTTATTGTTCTATTACTGTCTCATTTATTTTCTTCTATATCCCAAAATATAAAATTGATATATTGCTATTTTTTGTTGGTAGTTGGAGATAGTATATTTCCACAATTTTTTTTTCAAGGAATCCAACAAATGGATAAAATTTCAAAGATAAATATTGGGATTAAATTATGTGGACTATTATTGATTGTATTATTTGTTCATGCTGATAATGATATTCTATTAGTACCTTTTTTTATTGGAATGACAAGTATTATTGGGGGGTATTATGGGTATATTGTGATGAAGAAAAGTATATTGGGATATAGTTTTCGTTTGATGAGTGTTGTAGCTGTCAGAAAAGCAATGATTACTTCAACTCCTTATTTTTTAGTAAATATTGCAGCAACCATTAAAGATAGAACCTCGTCTGTCTTAATAGCATCTTGCATAAGTTATAGTTTAGCTGCCTATTATGAGATTGCGCAAAAAGTTGTTTTATTTATGGCAACAGGGATTGGTATTCTAGGGCAAGTATTTTATCCTATTTTTGCTACTCATGTTGATGTTAAAAGAGAGCGTAGGATTTTTTCATTGTTTCTATTAAGTGGAGTGATTTTATGTCTAATATTAATTGGAGGGAGCAAATTCATTTATTATTATCTAGGTGGAAAGGAGGCTGTACCATATTATCAACTAATTGATATATTAGCTTTTTCTTTACTATTTCTTTCTCTAAGTACTTATTGGGGAACTTTAAAAATTGGAGCATCTGGACATGGGAAGTCATTTTCTAGAGGAGTATTTGGTGGATTGATAATTTATTTTCTTGGAGTTGTGGTATTGTTTGTGTTGGATAAGATTTCAGTATATACTTTATCATGGTTGTATGTCTTGGCTAATTTCTCTGAAATGCTTTGTTTTTTCTTCTTGAAAAAGAAACTATATTGAAAATGCGGAAAATTAATTTTGTATATTTTGGAGTAGTAAATGCTCCGAATGGTGCTGCTACTTTCTTTAGGACTCTTTTTAAACATCGGGCGCACTTTGAAGAAAGTGGAAATTGTGAAACAGAATTTTATGCACAAAATATGTCAGTGCTGAATAAAGCAAAAGATACCCCTGTTTCTGTTTCTAGGAGTAAAAAGCTACGTTTATTATTGCAACAATATGCTTTTCTATATTTTGTTTTTTCTTTATTGGGACTGTATGTTTTTTGTCTGCGTCATGCTTTGAAGGTAGTAAAGAAAATTCCCATAGAGAGTGGAGATAGTGATTCTGTATATTTCTTTAACGATATATTTTCAGCCTATTATTTTCTTAAGAAGAAGGGGAAACGTGGCCGTATAGTGTTGGTGCTTCATAATGATGGAGAAGCGACTAAAATGTTATTGGGACAATTTCCTAAATTGACAGGGACTTGGGTTGAAAAATATATAAATAAATCTTTTTTGTGGATGTTGTCTCAATGTGATGATGTTGTTTTATTGAGTCAGATGTCGAAAGATAGATTTTTATTTCTTTATAAATCATATTTATCTCAACAAAGATTACACGTAATATATAATGCTGCAGATTTGATTTCAAATCTGCAGCAAGTTTCTTGTGTTACTTCTCGAAAAGAAATGACAGGTGTCTCTATAGGCTCTATATCTTATAGAAAGGGATTTGATTTATTGGTGAATGCTGTCAAATCTGTAAAGGAAGTGCGAAGCGATTTTCATATACAATTTAAATGTATTGGAAATATTCAAAATCAAGATATTGTCAATAATAATGCAGTAGATAACATTCAATTTCTAGGTTCTTTATCTCATGCAGAAATTGTAGAATATTTGTTGACAGCTGATTTTTTTATTTTATGTAGTAGGGATGAAGGAATGCCTATTTCTATCATTGAAGCTATGCAATGTCATTTACCAATTTTTGCAACGAATGTAGGGGCTATTCCGGAAATGTTTTCTTCTGGTGTTGAGGGGATAATATTTGAGCCTACATTGGCGAATCTAATTGACGTATTAAATGGGATTACTGATGGTGATTATGATTTAGAACAGATGGGAAATGCTGCATTTGTAAAATATCAAAATTGTTATTCTATTGAAAAAATGTTGGACTGCTACAAAAAACTATTGGTACATGAATCATAAATTAATGAAATGGGTTATTAGTTCTAATATGCGGGTAGAATTAATCAACTTCTTATATAAGACGAAAAATAAAAAATTCTTTTTCCAAGAAATTGCTGATAGAAAAAAAGTTTCATTATTCAATTATACTAAATTAATTGAACCCTTGCCTTATGTGCCAACAGAGCTCGTAATTGATAATAATTTGTATGGTATAGCATATGCTTTAAAGAAATATGCAGGAATTGATACAAATAAGAGTCTAGATGCTTATATCGAACATGGAATCTTTTTTGGTAATTTGGTGCGTGATGAACAAAAGATATGGAATGTATCTCAGAATATAACATTTAGTAATATCCGGAAAAAGCATTTATTAGATAGTAAGATACAAAAAGAAATACTTCCGATAGGTCCTTTTATTCATTATGCAGAATCATTACTGAACGATGACGAGTTAAAAGAGTTGAAGAGTAAGATGGGGCGTGTTCTGCTTGTTTTTCCTTCTCATTCCATTATTGGAGTTAATTCTTCGTTCTCTCATGATGATTTCATTAAAGAAATTGAAAGAATACGGAAAGATTTTGATACAGTACTAGTTTCTTTATATTGGGTTGATGCATGTAAACTCAACATATTGCAAACATACGAAGCTAAAGGCTATAAAGTAGTTACCTCGGGACATCGATATGATTTATATTTCTTATGTAGACAAAAAGCCTTGATACAATTGGCAGATTTTACGATGTCAAATAGTGTAGGGACTCATGTTGGATATTGCATATATTTAAATAAGCCACATTATATATATCAACAGAAGATTAAGAATGTTGGGATAAATGAGAGATTACAAAAACATTTTGATGCAGTAAGGAATGAAGAACAGTTATTGACAGAAGAAAAAGAGAAGAATGAAATATTTTCCTTGTTTTCTAAGTATCAGGAGAATATATCTGAAGAACAATATGCAATAGTTGATAAATATTGGGGTGTTTCATTGCTTTTGAGCTCTGACAGATTGAGAGATAAACTATTAGTTAGATAGAAAGTATAATGTCAATAAAATACTTTGTAGGAATATGTTGTTCTATGTGTTGATTTTTGTTTTTCTATTGTTATCAATTGTTTTTGCGAAATTTAAGCGGGAATGTACTTCTGTGGTTTTTTCATTTTGGATACTATTTTTTGCTTTAATTACTGCATTACGTGATGGGGTAGGAACTGATTATGAAGCTTACGTTTATATTTTTGGTTTGACTCCGACTTTAGATGAACTTTTTTCTACACTTCCAGTAATTGATATAGGTTTTTGGTGGTTTAATTCTATAATTAAGACTTTTACAGGAAGCGTTGTTGTAATGTTTTTCTTTTCATCGTTTATAACAACAATGTTGTTTTTTGTTGTTTGCAGAAAAATTTCGCCAAGCCATGTCATGGTTTCATTGCTGATTTTTTATTCATTTTTTTTATTGAGATTTGAATTTAATACGATTCGACACGGTATGATGGTAATGTGGGTGTGGCTGGGTTTTTGCTATGTTCCGCTGAAGGATTATCGTTTTTTTCTTTTTGTAATTATAGGAGGGTTGTTTCATGTTGTGGGCTTTCTATTTTTGCCATTTTATTGGTTGTTGAATTGGCGGATAAGTAATATCGGAATGTTTTTTATAATCTTATTATCCTACATGATAGGATTTTATCTTCCGATTTTTCAATTCTTACAATTTTTCGTTTCTGCTAACAGTGTATTAGGCAGTAAATTTCAGTTTTATACGGAAGAATATTATGCGCTTGAGGCTTCTTCTTCGATAGGGATTACTTTAGGAATGATTATCTATTTATTTTTATTGCTGTTTTTTTCTATTCAAATGAAAAAGATGCGAGCTAACATTTATGCTTTATTATTGAGAAATTCTCTATTTATAGCACTTTGTATGGCTTTTTTGTTAAATAAATATGGGGTGTTTGTAGAACGACTTTCAAGTTTATTGTATGTAAGTATTGCTTTTATAGTTCCGATGATAATTCAATATTTATTCAGGGATGCGAGTCACAAGTTATTAGCTTATTCTATATTGGTATTATATTGCTTTTTATTATTAGAAAGAAATGTTTTGTCTGTAGAAAGTTCAACGGGAGAATTGCAATATGTACCATATAAAATGATTAAATGTTTTATGTAAATATATATATATGCTGAATAGAGAATTAGTATCAATAGTAACTCCCATGTATAATGGAGAGAAGTATGTTGAGGAAACGATAAATTCTGTTTTGCAACAAACATACTCAAATTGGGAAATGATAATAGTTGACGATGGGTCTAAAGATAATAGCTCCTTCATTGTAGAGGAATATTCTAAGAAAGATAGAAGGATAAAATTATTAAGACAAAATAATGCTGGCTCTTCTGCTGCACGCAACAATGGATTACGACATGTTCAAGGGCGTTATGTCTGTTTTTTAGATTCGGATGATTTTTGGGAGCCTAATTTTTTAGAGACTCAATTAAAGTTTATAAAAGAAAAAAAATCGGCAATTGTTTTTTCTTCATATAAGCGTATAAATACAGAAGGAAAAGAAATTTTTAAGCCTTTTATTGTACCTGATAAGGTAGATTATTACAACCTGTTGAAGTCATGTTCAATTTCATGTTTAACCGCTTTGTTTGATAGAGAGAAAACAGGTGATGTTTTATTTAATGAGGCAATGGGAAGTATGCGAGATGATTTTGTCTTTTGGCTTTCTATCTTGAAAAAAGGGGGATATGCTTATGGTAATCCGGATGTTTTAGCATCATATAGAGTTTTTGCAGCAAGTACTACCGGAAATAAAAAGAAAGTAATGAAACCTCATTTTATGGTTTATTACAAGGTAGAAAAGCTTGGACTAATTAGAAGTATATATTATTTTATAAATTGGGCCATTAATGGATATTTTAAATATAAATAATTATGGATTTAATTATAGGTGCTGGGGTAACAGGTATTAGCTATGCTAACTTTAAAAAGGATGATTTTTTAGTGATAGAAAAAGAGCAAGAGGTTGGTGGATATTGTCGGACAATTAAAAGGAATGGATTTGTATGGGATTATTCTGGACATTTTTTCCATTTTCAAAATCCAGAGATAGAAAAATATGTATGCAAAAATATTGACCCCAATCTATTGTTGAGAATAGAGAAGCACACGCAAATTTATTATAAAGGTAAATATATAGATTTTCCTTTTCAAAAGAATATTCATCAATTAGAAAAGGAGGAATTAATAGATTGTTTATATGATCTTTTTACTTCTTATGATGGTGATGTGTCCTCTTTTAAAGAGATGGTATATGCTAATTTAGGAAAATCAATTTCAGAGAAGTTCCTAATTCCTTATAATGAGAAATTGTATGCTTGTGATTTAGATACGTTGGATATTAATGCAATGGGACGTTTTTTCCCAAAAGCTAATAAAGAAGATATTATATTAAATTTTAAGGCTCAGGATGATTCTTCATACAATAGCCATTTTACATATCCTAAAACCGGAGCTATTGAGTATGTGAATTCATTGCTGCAAAATATAGATTGTAAAAAAGTTGCTGTTGGAGAAGAAATATTGAAGATTGATACAAGGAAAAAAATAGCAACAACAAATAAAAGAGAAATTCATTATAATCGATTGATTTCGACAATGCCTTTGCCTACTTTATTAAAAAAGTGTGGGATAGAATACCCCACTAATATATTTTCTTCGAATCAAGTGCTAGTTTTTAATTTAGGTTTTGATAGAAAAGGGGTTGATTGTTGGAATAGTTGGGTCTATGTTCCTGAAAAAGAATATATCTTTTATCGTTTAGGATATTACGATAATATTATGGATACTGACCGTATGTCTTTGTATGTTGAAATCGGTTTCCCTGAAAATTATGAACTGGATAAAGAAGGCTTATATTTGGATAAGGTTTTACGTGATTTGCGGAAAATGGGGGTAATTACTTCGCAAGAGTTACTGGATTATGAAGTTGTATTGATGAAGCCTGCTTATGTTCATATTAGTAAAAATAGCATTGAATATGTAGAGAACATGAAAAAAGAATTGAGTAAGAAAGATATATATACTATAGGAAGATATGGTAGTTGGACTTATTGCTCTATTGAAGATAATATACTTGAAGCTATGAATTTGGCTAAAAGCTTATCTGATTGATATAGTATGGTCAGTTTTGTACAAAATTCTTGAAGATGTTGGATTTAAGGAATATACTTTTAAAAATAATGCTTTTGTGAACATACTAATCACCGGAATCCACGGCTTTGTGGGTTCCAATCTCGTTGTTGCCCTGAAGGAACGTCATACCCTTTACGGTCTGGATATCGTTGCTCCTGAAAAGGAAGGGGTGATGAAGACTTTCTCTTGGGAGGATATTGAACCGTTTTCTTTCCCGATGCGGAATCTTCCGAAATTCGATGCCATTATCCATCTGGCTGGCAAAGCCCATGATACGAAGAACCGGTCTGCCGCGCAGGTATATTTTGATATCAATACGGGATTGACCCAAAAGATATTTGATTTCTTTCTGGAATCGTCTGCGAAGAAGTTCGTATTCTTCAGTTCTGTGAAAGCCGCTGCAGACAGTGTGGTGGGTGATATGCTGACTGAAGATGTGGTGCCTGCTCCGGTAGGGCCTTATGGGGAGAGCAAGATTGCTGCGGAAGATTATATAAAGGAACGTTTTATTTTGCCTACCACCTCCCCCCTCGGATACTCCTCCTTCTCGAAGGAGGAGTATCCGAGGGGTTCGGACAAGCGGGTTTATATCCTTCGTCCCTGCATGATTCATGGTCCCGGCAATAAAGGGAATCTGAATCTTCTTTATAATGTGGTGAGGAAAGGCATTCCCTGGCCTTTGGGGGCTTTTGATAACCGAAGGTCTTTTACTTCGATAGACAATCTCTGCTACGTGGTGGAAGGGCTGCTGACCAAGGAGGTGGCAAGTGGCATCTACCACATGGGAGACGACGAAGCCTTGTCCACGAATGAGCTGATAGCTTTGATGTGTCGGGCTTTGGGGCGTAAGCCGCATATCTGGAAGATGAATAGGGGAGTGATGGAGTTCTGTGCCCGTGTCGGGACTTTGCTTCATTTGCCTTTGAATGAAGAGCGCCTGCGCAAGCTGACTGAGAATTATGTGGTGAGTAATGCGAAGATAAAGGGCGCGCTGGGAATTGACCGTATGCCGGTGAGGGCAGAGGAGGGGATAGTGAGAACGATAAAATCGTTCTCACATATAAAAGTTAACAATTAGGCATTGTTAGAGCCTGTTTAAATTTTCTTCAAAAAGTTTTTTCAGCTTCTTCCCAAGCTTCTTTCCGGTCTGTTTTTCTGTTTCTATTCGTCACATAGCCCGCTATGCTCTTCATTAAAACAGAAAAACATCCTCAAAGAGAACTCTTAAAAGAATGCTGAATAAAATTTGAACAGGCTCTTAGTGGTGCGATAAAAATCTAACCACTATTATTAAACAATTAATATTTAGTTAAATACAAGGGTATATTGATTTTTTGATTTGAATTTGATTTACTTATCACCAAGCAGTCCCCGGCAATCAATTCAAACCAAGATGTCAAGGTTCTCCCTTTATTTGATGATTTAAAAACTAATGCGATTTTATCGCACCGGTAGTAATTAAGAATTAAATAGGAAAGTACTGTTATGTATTATCTGCTGATATTGGTTCTGCTGTTTTTGGCAGAACTTTTTTATTTTGGGGTGGCTGACAGGTGCAATATCATCGACAAGCCCAATGAACGGAGTTCCCATACGAAAGTGACTTTGCGCGGTGGTGGGATTATCTTCTATTTCGGGGCGTTGGCCTGTTTCCTGACGAGCGGCTTTGAATATCCCTGGTTCCTGCTTGCCTTGACACTGGTGACGTCCATCAGCTTCGTGGACGATATAAGATCCACCGGGCAGATGACACGGCTGCTTTTTCATTTCTCTGCCATGGCTATGATGTTTTATCAGTGGGGACTGTTCTCCTTGTCGTGGTGGTGGATAGTCATAGCCTTGATAGTCTGTACGGGCATCATCAATGCCTACAACTTTATGGATGGCATTAACGGCATAACCGGCGGTTATTCTCTGGTTGTTCTTGCTGCGTTGGCCTATGTCAATAAGGAGGTGGCGGCTTTTGTGGAAGCGGATTTCATCTATACCGTTATCTGCTCCGTTCTAGTCTTCTGTTTCTTCAACTTCCGCAAGCGTGCCAAGTGCTTTGCGGGTGATGTGGGGTCGGTGAGCATTGCCTTCATCCTTCTTTTCCTGATAGGCAGGCTCATCATCCGGACGGAAGATTTCAGCTGGATAGTCCTTTTATCCGTTTACGGTGTGGATAGTGTGCTGACTATCATTCATCGCCTGATGCTTCATGAGAATATCGGCCTGCCGCATCGCAAGCATATGTATCAGATTATGGCGAATGAGCTGAAGGTTCCTCATGTGGTGGTTTCTTCTATTTACATGGCAGTGCAGGCAATCGTCATCGTAGGATATATAATGTGTCTGGATTCAGGCTACCGGTATCTGCTATGTACCATCCTTTTGTTAAGTCTCATTTATGTCTGTTTCATGAAGAGGTATTTTGGATTACATCAATCAATTTGAAATAGGCTTTCCTTTTCTTGATTAAGTTGGCTTGCTTGAACTGATGACTTGTAAATCAATGCTTTATAAACTTATCTCAGAAAACAGCTCCAGCGAGGCTGTTTTCTTTGTTTGCAGGCATATATATCCCCACCTTTGCATTGTTGATCAACAAAACGAGATTAAAAACCATGTTGAATTAAAAATGTAAAAAGGAGAAAGAAAGTATGCCTTTATTTTATTATGCAAGACAGTCGTCTCTGGCGACGAAAGAGGGTGCCAAACTTTGGCATCTGAGTTTGAAGAAAGTGGGAAGGGCTGTGGATGCGCAACAGCTGGCTGAGGTGATTGCCGAGAAGTCTTCATTGACTCCGGGTGATGTACATAATGTAATCCGTAACCTGATGACGGTGACGGTGGCAATTCCGGTGGCGGTTCCGACGGTGACCAGGGAGAGAACCCGTTAGGATAAGATGTATTTACTAATTTTGAAAGATTGAGACTATGAAAAAGAACGTTTGGGACAAGATTTTGAAGGTAGTGATAGCTGTTGCTTCCGCCGTATTGGGAGCTTTAGGCGCCAATGCAATGAATATATAAATGTAGATTTATATAGAATAGTAGGGGAAAGGCGGTGAAGAAAAAGCACTTCATCGCCTTTTTGTTATTTTCTTCATTTATAATTCCCTGCCAACCAAAAAATCTTATTACCTTTGCGGGTCACTTTTGGAAACAATAAAAATATAATGATATGAATATCTCTTATAATTGGTTGAAAGAGTATGTCGATTTCGATTTGACACCGGATGAAGTCGCTGCTGCCTTGACGTCCATCGGACTGGAAACGGGAAGTGTGGAAGAGGTGCAAACCATTAAAGGCGGACTGGAAGGACTGGTCATCGGCGAAGTGCTGACATGCGAAGCTCATCCTAACTCAGACCATATGCACGTCACTACGGTGAATCTGGGACAAGGTGAACCCGTGCAGATTGTATGCGGCGCTCCGAATGTAGCTGCCGGACAGAAGGTGGTAGTGGCCACGTTGGGTACAAAACTGTATGACGGTGACGAATGCTTTACCATCAAGAAATCAAAACTTCGTGGCGTGGAATCTGTCGGCATGATTTGTGCTGAGGATGAAATCGGTATCGGTACGGACCATGCAGGCATCATCGTACTGCCGGAAACAGCTGTCCCAGGTACGCTTGCCAAGGATTATTATAACATCAAGAGCGATTACGTGCTGGAAGTGGACATTACTCCCAACCGCGCCGATGCTTGCTCGCATTATGGGGTGGCACGTGACTTGTATGCCTACTTGATACAGAACGGTAAGCCGGCTACTTTGAAGAAACCTACGGTAGACGCTTTTGCGGTAGAAAATCACGACTTGGATATTAAAGTAACTGTAGAGAACAGCGAAGCATGTCCCCGATATGCCGGCGTTACGGTGAAAGGGGTTACAGTAAAAGAAAGCCCCGAATGGTTGCAGAACAAGTTGCGTATTATCGGCCTGCGTCCTATCAATAATGTGGTGGATATTACCAACTATATCGTCCATGCTTTCGGCCAGCCGCTGCACTGCTTCGATGCGGATAAGATTAAAGGCAGCGAGGTGATTGTAAAGACAATGCCGGAAGGTACACCGTTTGTAACTCTTGACGGTGTGGAACGCAAATTGAACGAACGCGACTTGATGATTTGCAACAAGGAAGAGGCGATGTGCATTGCCGGTGTGTTCGGCGGTCTGGATTCCGGTTCTACGGAAACCACCAAGGATGTGTTCCTTGAAAGCGCCTACTTCCATCCCACATGGGTGCGCAAGACAGCCCGTCGCCATGCGTTGAACACAGATGCTTCTTTCCGTTTTGAAAGAGGTATTGACCCGAATGCCACTATTTACTGCCTGAAGCTGGCTGCTTTGATGGTAAAGGAACTTGCCGGAGGTACCATTTCTTCTGAAATAAAAGATGTGTGCGCCGCTCCTGCCAAGGATTTCCGTGTGGAACTTGCTTATGAGAAAGTAAACTCATTGATTGGTAAAGTTATTCCGGTGGATACTGTCAAGAGCATCGTGACAAGTCTGGAAATGAAAATTGTAGACGAGACAGCCGAAGGACTTACACTGGATGTTCCTCCTTACCGTGTGGACGTGCAGCGCGATTGCGATGTGATAGAGGATATCCTGCGCATCTACGGATATAATAATGTAGAGATTCCGACTGCCTTGAAGTCTTGTCTGACTACCAAGGGGGAATATGATAAATCCAACAAACTGCAGAACTTGGTTGCCGAGCAGCTGGTGGGCTGTGGTTTCAATGAGATTCTGAACAACTCGTTGACGCGTGCCGCTTACTATGACAACTTGGAGTCTTATCCGTCAAAGAATCTGGTAATGTTGCTGAATCCGTTGAGTGCAGACTTGAATGCCATGCGTCAGACACTGCTTTTCGGTGGATTGGAAAGCATCTCGCACAACGCCAACCGTAAGAATGCAGACCTGAAATTCTTTGAATTCGGTAATTGTTATCACTTCAACGAGGAGAAGAAGAATCCGGAAAAGGTGCTTGCCGCTTATTCCGAAGATTATCATCTTGGTTTGTGGGTGACTGGCAAGAGGGTGACCAACTCATGGGCTCATCCGGATGAGAACAGCTCGGTATATGAGCTGAAGGCATACGTTGAGAATGTCTTTGCCAGATTGGGGCTGCACATGCATGATTTGGTTGTCGGGAATCTGACTGATGACATCTATGCTGCCGGTTTATCCGTACAGACAAGGGGGGGGAAGCGGTTGGCTACTTTCGGTATTGTAACAAAGAAGTTGCTGAAGGCATTCGATATTGACAACGAGGTTTACTACGCCGATTTCAACTGGAAAGAATTGCTGAAGGCCATTCGCAATGTGAAGGTGAGCTATACGGAAATCTCCAAGTTCCCTGCCGTGAAACGCGACTTGGCGTTACTGCTCGACAAGAAAGTGCAGTTTGCGGAAATTGAGAAGATTGCCTACGAGACGGAGAAAAAGCTGCTGAAGGAGGTTTCTCTCTTCGATGTTTATGAGGGTAAGAATCTGGAAGCCGGTAAGAAGAGTTACGCGGTGAGCTTCCTGCTGCAAGATGAGAATGCAACATTGAACGACAAGCAGATTGACAAGATTATGTCCAAACTGGTGAAGAACCTGGAGGACAGGTTGAATGCCAAGCTGCGTTGATTCATTATTCAGAATTTATAATTCATAATTTAAAATACAGTTCCAATGGGAAGAGCATTTGAATATAGAAAAGCTGCCAAATTGAAAAGATGGGGTCACATGGCAAAGACCTTTACAAGACTGGGTAAACAAATTGCTATTGCGGTGAAGGCCGGTGGTCCGGAGCCGGAAAACAACCCGACACTGCGTTCGGTAATCGCTACTTGTAAGCGTGAAAACATGCCGAAGGATAATATTGAACGTGCTATCAAGAATGCGATGGGTAAGGACCAGAGCGACTACAAGGGTATGACCTATGAAGGATACGGTCCTCACGGTGTGGCTGTTTTTGTGGATACGCTGACCGATAACACTACCCGTACGGTAGCCGATGTGCGTTCCGTATTCAACAAGTTCGGCGGTAACTTGGGAACAATGGGTTCACTGGCTTTCTTGTTTGACCATAAGTGTGTATTCACTTTCAAGAAGAAAGACGGCATTGATATGGAAGAACTTATCCTTGACTTGATTGACTATGATGTAGAGGAAGACTTCGAGGAAGATGAAGAAGAAGGCACTATCACTATCTATGGTGATCCGAAGAGCTATGCGGCTATTCAGAAGCATTTGGAAGAATGCGGCTTCGAAGATGTCGGTGGTGAGTTCACTTACATTCCCAATGATATGAAGGATGTCACTTCCGAGCAACGCGAAACTATCGACAAAATGGTGGAACGTCTTGAAGAGTTTGATGATGTGCAGACGGTTTATACCAATATGAAACCGGAAGAAAACGAAGAGTAATGACATATACATACAAGACTCAAGGTACATGTAGCAGTAACATCAAGCTGGATGTGGAAGATGGTATTGTGAAAGAGGTTACTTTTTGGGGTGGATGTAATGGAAACCTGCAAGGACTTTCACGTTTGGTGAAAGATATGCCGGTAGATGCGGTGATTGCCCGTTTGGAAGGAATTCGCTGCGGGAAACGTTCCACTTCCTGCCCCGACCAATTGTGCAAGGCATTGCACGAGATGGGGTATTGAGCCTCCTGCTTGAAAGAATGGACGAGAGCCTCTGACATTGAAAAATGCCAGGGGCTTTTTTTGAACCTAACATGGGTGTATTTGTTATTATTTGAGTATTTTTACGTTCTTAATTAGGCAGACATGATGAGGAATATTTTTAAAGACTTGAAACGGAGAGACCATAAACGCTATCTGGGTGGTCTGGACGTTTTTAAATATATAGGTCCCGGACTGCTGGTGACTGTAGGTTTTATTGACCCGGGAAACTGGGCGTCTAATTTTGCGGCAGGGTCTGAATTTGGTTATTCATTGCTGTGGGTCGTGACTTTATCTACCATTATGCTGATTGTATTGCAACATAATGTGGCGCATTTGGGAATTGTAACCGGCTTGTGCTTGTCTGAAGCCGCTACCAAATATACTCCTTCTTGGGTGTCGCGTCCCATATTGGGTACGGCGGTGCTGGCTTCGATCTCGACTTCGCTGGCAGAGATATTGGGAGGTGCCATCGCTTTGCAGATGTTGTTTGGCATTCCAATTGTATGGGGCTCTATTTTGACTACCGTATTTGTAGTCGTCATGCTTTTCACTAATTCCTACAAGAAGATAGAACGTTCTATCATTGCTTTTGTTTCGGTCATCGGGCTTTCCTTTATCTATGAGCTGTTTCTGGTGAAGATAGATTGGCCGTTGGCTATACAAGGGTGGGTGACACCCTCGTTCCCGCATGGAAGCATGTTGATTGTCATGAGTGTGCTCGGTGCGGTGGTGATGCCGCATAATCTGTTTTTGCATTCGGAGGTGATACAGAGCCACGAATATAACAAGAAAGATGATGCGTCCATCCGCAAAGTGCTGAAATATGAATTGTTCGACACTTTGTTTTCCATGATTGTGGGGTGGGCCATTAATAGTGCCATGATACTGCTGGCTGCGGCAACTTTCTTTAAAAGCGGTATTCAGGTGGAAGAGTTGCAGCAGGCAAAATCTTTGCTGGAACCGTTGTTGGGGAGCGGTGCTGCCGTGGTTTTTGCATTGGCATTACTGATGGCAGGTGTATCTTCCACGATAACCAGCGGTATGGCGGCAGGTTCTATCTTTGCCGGTATTTTTGGAGAATCCTATCATATTAAAGACAGTCACTCGCAGGTGGGTGTGATTTTGTCACTGGGTATTGCACTGCTGCTGATTTTCTTTATCGGAAACCCGTTCAAGGGGTTGCTGATTTCGCAGATGATATTGAGCATCCAGTTACCGTTCACGGTCTTTCTGCAAGTAGGGCTGACTTCTTCACGTAAAGTGATGGGGCAGTATGTAAACAGTAAATGGAGCACGTTTGTACTTTACGCCATTGCTGCGGTGGTTACTGTGTTGAATATCATGCTGCTGGTATCCTAGTTGACATCTTGAATAATTCATTTTTAAGAAATCAAATAAGTATGAAGATTATTACATATAATGTAAATGGGTTACGGGCTGCCGTGACAAAAGGTTTTTCCGAGTGGCTGGCACAAGAGCGGCCCGATGTACTTTGTTTGCAGGAAACGAAACTGCAACCGGAACAGTATCCGGCAGAAGCGCTGGATGCTTTGGGGTATAAACATTATCTGTATTCTGCACAGAAGAAGGGGTATAGTGGAGTCGCTATTCTGAGCAAGCAGGAACCGGACTATGTGGAATATGGTATGGGTATCGAAGAATACGATAGCGAAGGGCGTTTTATTCGTGCCGACTTCGGTGATGTGTCCGTCGTGAGTGTTTATCATCCTTCCGGTACCAGCGGTGATGAACGTCAGGCTTTTAAGATGGTCTGGTTGGAGAAATTCCAGGAATATGTATTGGAGCTGAAGCGTACGCGTCCTAAACTCATTCTTTGTGGTGATTATAATATCTGCCATGAGGCAATAGACATTCATGACCCTATCAGGAATGCCACCAGCAGTGGCTTTTTGCCTGAAGAGCGAGAGTGGATGACGCGCTTTCTCAATGCAGGATTCATTGATTCCTTCCGTTGGCTTCATCCCGACAAGCAGGAATATACGTGGTGGAGCTATCGTTTTAATTCACGTGCCAAGAACAAAGGGTGGCGTATTGATTATTGCATGGTGAGCGAACCGGTGCGTCCGATGTTGAAGGAGGCGAGAATATTGGGTGACGTTGTTCATTCAGACCATTGCCCGATGTTGCTGGAAATTACAGAATGATTATGGAAACAAAAGACAGAATAGAGAAAGCTGTGGAGCTTTTCAAGAGCGGCTATAACTGTTCGCAGTCGGTGGTGGGAGCTTTTGCAGATATGTACGGTTTTACCGAAGAGCAGGCTTTCCGGATGTCTGCCTCTTTTGGTGGTGGCATAGGTCGTATGAGGCAGACATGCGGTGCTGCGTGCGGCATGTTCCTATTGGCCGGATTGGAAAAAGGAGCTGTGGAAGGCAGGGATCGTGAAGGTAAGGCGGCAAACTATGCATTGGTGCAGGAGCTGGCTGCTGAGTTCAAGAAGCGGAACGGCTCTTTGATATGTGCTGAACTGTTAGGATTGAGAAAACCGGAAGGTTCGTCCGTTCCGGAAGCCCGTACCGAGCAGTATTATGCTAAACGCCCGTGTGCTAGGATGGTTGAGGTGGCTGCCCAAATTTGGACTGAATACTTGGAAAAAACGTCCTCAAAGTAAGAAAATGGAACTTTTTCAATCTCTTGAACTAAAAAAGTGCCTAATAATGTGTTGTATAACATAATTATGGCTATCTTTGCAGCCATATAAAAACACCGACATCTCTATGCTTGGAGATGAAGGTGACGTTTAACTAAAAGCAAATAGAAATGTTGAAAGAAAAAGCTGGTATTGTTGCAGGACAGATCTGGACTGTACTGAATGGCACAGATGGTTTGACTCACAAGCAAATCAAGAAAGCAACCAAGCTGATTGACAAAGATTTATTCTTGGGATTGGGCTGGTTGTTAAGAGAAGACAAGGTCTCTACTTCTGAAGTGGAAGGCGAATTGTTCGTAAAGTTGAACTAAGCGGGGAATTAACTGGAATCTTATAAAAAGATGCGTTGGTACATGAATATGTTATCAACGCGTTTTTTTTATTTGCTCTGTTTTCACTATCTTTGTGCACCCGATTAATAGATAGTTATTGACAATGAAGAATATACGGAATTTTTGCATTATTGCTCATATTGACCACGGTAAATCAACCTTGGCAGACCGTCTGCTGGAATTTACCAATACTATACAAGTAACTAACGGACAGATGCTGGATGACATGGACCTTGAGAAGGAAAGGGGTATCACCATCAAGAGTCATGCCATACAAATGGAGTATACATATAAAGGCGAAAAGTATATTCTGAACTTGATAGACACTCCGGGACATGTGGACTTCTCGTACGAGGTATCACGTTCTATCGCCGCTTGTGAAGGGGCACTGCTTATTGTAGATGCTTCGCAGGGAGTGCAGGCACAGACTATTTCGAATCTGTATATGGCCATTGAGCATGATTTGGAGATTATTCCGGTCATCAACAAATGTGACATGGCAAGCGCTATGCCTGAGGAAGTGGAGGACGAAATCGTTGAACTGCTGGGCTGCAAGCGTGATGAGATTATCCGTGCTTCCGGCAAAACGGGCATGGGAGTGGAAGAAATCCTGGCTGCAGTCATTGAGCGTATCCCTCATCCGGAGGGTGACGAGGAAGCTCCGTTGCAGGCGTTGATTTTCGATTCTGTCTTTAATTCTTTCCGTGGTATCATTGCCTATTTCAAGATAGTGAATGGCGTAATCCGTAAAGGGGATAAAGTGAAATTCTTCAATACGGGTAAGGAATATGATGCAGATGAGATTGGAGTACTCAAGATGGAAATGATGCCACGTCCGGAGTTGCGTACGGGAGATGTGGGCTACATCATCTCGGGTATCAAAACCTCTAAGGAAGTGAAAGTTGGTGATACGATTACGCATATTGCCCGTCCTTGCGAAGAGGCCATTGCTGGTTTTGAGGAAGTGAAGCCGATGGTTTTTGCCGGTGTGTACCCTATCGAGGCTGAAGATTTCGAGGATTTGCGCTCTTCTTTGGAGAAGTTGCAGCTGAATGATGCTTCGCTGACTTTCCAGCCTGAGTCTTCATTAGCTTTGGGCTTTGGTTTCCGGTGTGGTTTTCTCGGATTGCTCCACATGGAGATTGTGCAGGAACGCCTTGACCGTGAATTTGACATGAATGTTATCACCACCGTGCCCAACGTTTCCTACAATGTCTATGACAAGCAGGGAAATATGACTGAGGTGCATAATCCCGGCAGCATGCCGGATCCTACCATGATAGACCGTATTGAGGAGCCCTATATCCGCGCCTCGGTGATTACCACTACTGATTATATCGGTCCTATCATGACTCTTTGTTTGGGCAAGCGTGGCGAGCTGGTGAAGCAGGAATATATTTCCGGTAACCGTGTGGAAATATATTATGATATGCCTCTTGGCGAAATAGTCATCGATTTCTATGATAAATTGAAGAGTATCTCCAAGGGATATGCCTCTTTTGACTATCATCCCCACGGCTTCCGCCCTTCCAAACTGGTGAAGCTGGATATTTTGCTGAACGGTGAGCCGGTGGATGCTCTTTCTACCTTGATACACTTTGACAATGCCTACGAATTGGGACGACGGATGTGCGAGAAGTTAAAGGATTTGATTCCGAGACAGCAGTTCGATATCGCCATTCAGGCTGCTATTGGTGCCAAGATTATTTCCCGGGAAACGATTAAAGCTGTTCGTAAGGATGTAACAGCCAAATGTTATGGCGGTGATGTGAGCCGTAAACGAAAATTGCTTGAAAAACAGAAAAGAGGTAAGAAACGAATGAAACAGATTGGTAATGTAGAGGTACCTCAGAAAGCGTTCTTGGCAGTGCTGAAGCTGGATTGATGTCGGAAGGATGAAATCTTAAATCAAATATAAACTTCTTTATGATTATTTTACGTACTGTGAAAGACTTCTCGTCACTGAATATAGTGGCGAGCATCTTGCTGTTTTTGATGGCTATTTTGGCGGCCGTTATTGCTAATTCACCGATGGCTCCATTATATCAGGGCTTTCTTTTGCAGGAACTGTATTTGCGTATCGGAGACTTTAATTTGTTCTCCCATGGCGGTCATCCGTTGAGAATGGTTGAGTTTATAAATGACTGCTTGATGACTGTTTTCTTTCTGGCCGTGGGATTAGAGATAAAGCGGGAACTGCTGGTTGGTGAACTTTCTTCCTTTCGTAAGGCCTCTTTGCCCTTTGTAGCGGCGTGTGGCGGTATGTTGCTGCCGGTCATTGTCTATTCACTTCTGGTCGTTCAGGGCACTCCGGGAACGCGCGGTATGGCTATACCGATGGCTACGGATATTGCTTTTTCATTGGGGGTACTCAGTCTGCTGGGTAAGCGAGTGCCTTTGAGTCTGAAAATTTTTTTGACGGCATTTGCAGTAGTCGATGATATTGGAGGCATTCTGGTTATTGCCATATTCTATAGTTCCGAGGTGGCTTATGGATACCTTATTGTAGCTGCAGTCCTTTATTTCTTCCTTTACTGTATGGGGAGATTCGGTATGACACAGAAAATATTATTCCTGCTTATCGGGGTGATTATTTGGTATTTGTTCCTTCAGTCGGGCATTCACAGCACTATTTCCGGAGTGATACTGGCCTTTGTAATACCGGCCCGTCCCCGTTTGGATGCCGGGAAATATATTAAACGCATCCGCGATATAATCGGTGATTTTCCAGTTTCAAAATCAGATAATATTATATTGACTAATGAGCAGATTGCCATTCT
Organism: Bacteroides muris (ex Fokt et al. 2023); assembly: GCF_024704895.1. Classification (NCBI taxonomy): domain Bacteria; kingdom Pseudomonadati; phylum Bacteroidota; class Bacteroidia; order Bacteroidales; family Bacteroidaceae; genus Bacteroides; species Bacteroides muris (ex Fokt et al. 2023). The sequence continues at coordinate 37,903 of NZ_JAMZEE010000016.1, forward strand.
AAAACAAGTGGAACGCGCTTCTGATTATGTGATTAGTCCCTTACAATCTTTGGAAGACAATTTGCATGGTACGGTGAACTTTGTGATACTACCGCTCTTTGCCTTTGCCAATGCCGGTGTGGTGCTCAACGGGGGCAGTGGTGTTGTTGGAGCTGTTAGTATAGCCGTGGCTGCAGGATTGCTTCTTGGCAAGTTTGTCGGTATTTTTCTGTTTACTTGGCTGGCGGTCAAGAGCGGTTTGTCCTCGATGCCTCCGGGAATGAATTGGAGAAGTGTGGCCGGAGTGTCCTTGTTGGGTGGTATTGGTTTTACAGTATCCTTATTTATTGCCAATCTTTCTTTTGCAGGAGGATATCCGGATTTGCTCAACCAAGCGAAGTTTGGTGTATTGCTGGGAACGACTGTTGCCGGTATATCGGGATATATGGTATTGAATGCGATATTGCCGAAAGTTAAGGACAAATAAAGTTCTCTTTCGGGTACTGAACGAGGAATCGGTTCTCTAGGGATATTCAGTAAATCCCTTGAAGAATAGCTGGCATATGTAAATGATTCAAGAAACCGTATTCTCTGTTACAGAAACAGAAGAAATAGTCTATTATTCTTGAAAAACATTCGTATCTTTGTCTTCTAAAAAATAATTAACTGATGGAAGAATTGCAAGATAGGTACATCCGCTTCGACTGGGCCATTAAACGTTTATTGCGGCAGAAGGCCAATTTTGGTGTGCTTGAAGGTTTCCTTACTGTATTTCTGGGTGAAAAAATCACGATTATCGAAATACTGGAAAGTGAAGGAAATCAGCAGACTGCCGATGACAAGTTCAACCGTGTTGACATCAAGGCACGCAACAGTAAGGACGAGATTATCATCATCGAGATACAGAATACCCGTGAACTCTATTATTTGGAACGTATCCTTTATGGAGTGGCAAAGGCTATCACCGAACATATCTCGTTGGGTGATACTTACTATAAGGTGAAGAAAATCTACTCCATCAGTATCCTCTACTTTGACATAGGACAAGGAAGCGATTTCTTGTATCATGGGCAGAATAACTTTGTAGGTGTACATACCGGTGACCAGTTGCAGGTAAATGTTAAGGAGCGTAATGCCATTGTTCCCCGTATGCCCGCCGAAATTTTCCCAGAATACATTCTTATCCGCGTAAACGAGTTTGATCAAGTGGCTACTACTCCGTTGAATGAATGGATGAAGTACCTGAAAGACGGAACTATTCGTCCTGATACTACTGCTCCCGGACTTGGAGAGGCTCGCGAGAAGCTGAAATATTACTCTATGAACGTTCAAGAACGAAGGGCGTATGATGAACATTTGAATGCAGTCATGATTCAAAACGATGTGCTCGATTCTGCCAAACTGGAAGGAAGAATAGAAGGTCTTGCAGAAGGTCGTGCAGAAGGTCGTGCAGAGGGTCGTGCAGAAGGTATAAAGATAATGGCTCGCAATCTGAAAGCGGCAGGTCTTTCTGCAGAGGCTATTAGCAAGGCGTCCGGTCTAACTCTAGAAGAAATAGACCGTTTATAGCCTTTTAAAAAGTTCCACCTCCATAACCACCGGATTGTGGTCACTGCATAAATCTAGGTTTGGAGAATAATATTTGATGCTTTTCAGACTGGGAGAGTAGAAAAGATGGAGTCAATATACAGCATGCGCTTGGCATAGCGGTAAGTGCACTTGTGTATGTTGTAGGCGGAATTGAAAAGCCACCGCTATGGTGATGGCAATCAGGATGAATATCACTGCTATCAGACGGATATAGAACAGACTTTTGATGGCAGATGTTCCCATAGCGTTGGCTGTTTGTTTTGTTAGGGGAAAAAGGTATGAAAGTATAGGGGTGCTTCCATTATAATCCACGCCTACTTATTCACTACATTCACAGGCTTACCGTCTTGATAGGCCTTTATATTTTCGAGCATAACTTGCATGAGGCGTTCGCGTGCGGCGGTGCTTGCCCAAGCTATGTGCGGGGTGATGTAGCAGTTACGGGCAGAGAGTAAAGGATTGTTGGCACAAGGAGGCTCTTGTGAGAGTACGTCCACTCCGGCGGCGTAGATGGTTCCGTTGTTCAAGGCATCGGCAAGGTCTTGTTCGTTGATGAGCAGACCGCGTCCGGTGTTGATTAGGATAGCCGTAGGCTTCATCAGGCGGAGGCGTTCTGCATTCACCATTTCGCGGGTGGCATCGGTGAGGGGACAGTGCAGGCTAACGATGTCGCATTCACGGAACAGTTCGTTCAGTTCCATCTTGCGGATTTCGGGAGGAAGCTGGAAATTGGTCTTGGAAGTGTAGGCGCACACCTTCATGCCGAAGCCAATGGCGATGCGGGCAGTGGAGAAACCGGTGTGTCCCAAGCCTACAATGCCGAGTTTTTTTTCACGCAGTTCGATGAGTGGAGTGTCCCAGAAGCAGAAGTCTTTGCTTGCCGTCCAGCGTCCTTGATGCACTTCTTCGGAGTGGTGCTGCACTTGCTGGGCGATGTTCAGAATGTGGGCAAAGACCATTTGGGCAACCGAGTCGGTGCTATAGGCAGGGATGTTGGTGACGATGATGCCATGTTCTTTGGCAGCGGCGGTGTCTACAATGTTATATCCGGTGGCAAGCACACCGATGTACTTCAATTCGGGCAGTGCAGCCATGTGTTCGGAAGTGAGCACGGTTTTATTGGTCAGCAGGATTTCTGCACTGGCAGCGCGTTCCAATACTTCTCCAGGAGCGGTACGGTCGTAGATGGTACATTCACCCAAAGCTTGCAATTCGTCCCAGCAAAGGTCGCCGGGGTTGGCGGCATACCCGTCTAATACGACTATTTTTTTGTTTTCCATTCTTCTTGAATATTAATTGTTCGCGCAAATTTAGGGAAAAGAATTAGTATAGTATACATAAATCCATTACATTTGTGTGAATGTAATATTGAAAATGTATGAGAAGCACAATCTTTTCTTTTTTCGGAATACTTTCTTTTTGCCTTTTGCTCTTACTGACTGCCATGAAGTGTGAAGAAGATGAAGAGGTGCTTCCTCCTGTTTTGGCGGATGTGGTTGGCGTGCGATTGGTGTTGCTGGATAATAGCGGACATGCTCCTGAACCGATAACCGCTGCCCCAAGGAGGCCTACATGATGAAGGTGGTACCGGAGGTGAAGGCCATTTCGGAAGAAGCTGCCGACGATATCTGGCATTGTCAGTTGAACCGTCCGATTACAGCTATCCGTATAGTGACCTTGACGGATTTCAATGAAGAATATCCTGCCGGAAGCGATATATATCCTTTATTCTACCGTTCTTATTCTCCCGCTCCGATTGATTCTCCCGTTGACTATCTACATGATTTCTAGTTTGTTCTGCTGACTTATCCCAAGGCCGGTACTTACCGTTTTCGCGTTGAGCTTGAGGTAGGAAAAGATGGGAATGAGGAGAACGGAGTGCTGGATGGCTGGCAAGTATTTACTGCCGAAACTCCTTCTCTTGATTTCTACTGATTCACTCTATTTATATTGTAAAAATAGGATTATGGGTATTGTCAAACGTATCTCTCTCTTTCTGCTGGGTTGCATGGCTACTGCAAACGTCTGTGCACAATATATCTTGAATCACGGTCGTCTACAGCTGGAAGCATCTTTGTAGTGAATAAGTAGGCGTGGATTATGGTGGGAATGGCCTATATGACTTCTGCCCGCAGGATATCCTCGTGGTTGTGTCTGAACGATTATCATCAGCTGAATTACGCTTTGACATTGGGAGGCAGATATTTCTGGCATAAATCATGGGGAGTGCAAGCACAGTTGTTACTGAATCCGGGAAGTGGACAAGAGTATCTGTACGACGGTAAGGTGCTTGGTTACAATCAGGTGGAAGTGTCGCTCGGAAGTATTGACGGTAATTTCAGTGCCGGAATCGTCTATCGTTGCAGCATTGGCAACTGGGATATACAGCCTTCCTTCGGCATCGGAATAACCGGTTTTTCTGAGACCGGTTATTCATCTTACCTCAAGCATGAAGGAACGAACGACGTCGATTTCTTTGTGCTGGAGATGGAGAAAGACAAACGTAATGCTTTCTCCATCACTCCCGGAATACAGTTGCTCTACCATTTGCCCAAGCGGGTCTGTCTTTATGCCGGGGTTTCTTATATAGTGACTGTCGGTTCTTCATACGGGGAGTATACCCTGCATAATCTCTATACACTCGAATTGAGGGAGCGGCAACGCGTAGAGGATAAATACGTCGATGCGTTTCATTTCAGTTTGGGGCTGGGTTTCCGTCTGTTCTAAAACCTCTCTTTTCCCCAAAGTTGCTGCATCCGTTCCTTGTGCTTTTGCTCGGCAGGATTGAGTTGCGGTTCCCAGATACGGCGGTCTTTCAGTTCGTCGGGCAGGAATTGCTGTTTGACGAAGTTGCCGGGGTAGTCGTGGGCGTACTTGTACTTCTCGCCGTAGCCCAACTGCTTCATCAGCTTGGTGGGCGCGTTGCGCAGATGCAGTGGGACGGGGAGGTTACCCGTTTCGCGTACTACTTCCAGTGCGTTGTTGATGGCCATGTAGGCCGAATTGCTCTTGGGGCTGGTGGCGAGGTATATGGTAGCTTCTGCCAGCGGGATGCGTCCTTCGGGCCATCCCACTTTCATCAGGGTGTCGAAGCAGGCGTTGGCAAGCAGCAGCGCGTTGGGGTTGGCCAGTCCGATGTCTTCAGAGGCGGAGATGACGAGGCGGCGAGCTATGAAGGCAGGGTCTTCACCGCCTTCGACCATGCGTGCCAGCCAGTAGATGGCTCCGTCCGGGTCGCTGCCACGGATGGATTTGATGAAAGCGGAGATGATGTCGTAGTGCATCTCCCCGTCCTTGTCGTAGGCAAGAGGATTCTGTTGCAGGCGTTCGGTCACCATATCGTCGGTAATGACGACGGGGTCTGCGGCTTCGGAGTCTACCACCAGCTCGAGGATGTTGAGCAGCTTGCGTGCATCCCCTCCGCTGAAGCGGAGCATGGCGGTAGTTTCTTTCAGTTCTATTTTCCGTTCCTTTAGCACGATGTCCGTGATGATGGCGCGTTGCAACAGTTCCAGCAGGTCGTCCCTTTCCAGCGATTTCAGGGTATAGAGCTGGCAGCGCGACAGCAACGGACGGATGACTTCGAACGACGGGTTCTCCGTAGTGGCGCCTATCAGCGTCACGGTGCCTTGCTCCACGGCTCCCAGCAGCGAGTCTTGCTGCGACTTGCTGAAGCGGTGTATCTCGTCAATGAAAAGGATGGGGCTGGCTTGTGAGAAGAAACGGTTACTCTTGGCACGCACTATCACGTCGCGCACGTCCTTCACGCCACTGGTCACGGCACTGAGCGTATAGAAAGGGGTTTCCAGCTTGTTGGCGATAATCTGTGCCAAAGTGGTCTTTCCCACTCCCGGAGGTCCCCACAGGATAAACGAAGAGATACGTCCCGCGTCAATCATCTTGCGCAACACCGCATCTTGACCGACCAGATGTTTCTGGCCAATATATTCATCCAATGTTCTTGGCCGAAGCCGTTCCGCTAATGGTTGCATGTTGAGTTATAGATTTTAGAATATCATTAATATCATAAACCGTATGCCCCCCTTCTTCACTCCCGGTATGTCAGTATAGGTCAGTCGGCGTACATATTCTATATGGAGCAGCTTGAAGATATTGTAGATACCTACACTGGCTTCCACATAGGGAGTCTTGCTCATGACATGGCTGGTGGGTACACCGTCGCGCATGGGGAAGAGGAACAAGTCGGGGTTGTCGCTCTTGTACGGGTTGTTCTTGTCCGTCAGCGTGCCCCACAAACCACGGATGCGGAACATCTCTCGCCACTTCAGCTTCTTGATGAGCGGGAGGCGGTTGAAGAGCTTTCCGTTCATGTCGTAGCTTAGGTTGAGGGAGGCATAGCGGTCGTTCAGGAACTCCATGTTGTTGATGAGGTTGAAGGACTCGTTGTTCTGCGTGATGTATGAAAGGTTCGCCATCGGCAGGTTCAGCAGGGGAAAGGGAACGGTGTTCCATTGCGCACCGGCACGTGCCGTTACGTCCAGCTTGCCCCACGAGCCGAGCCAGAAGCGCTTGCGGATGCTGGCTTCCGTCAGGTTGAAGTCGTACTCTCCGCCCAGCACGCCCTTGAAGCCGGCGGTGTGGGAGAGGGTGAAGGTCGGCGCATCCAGCGACACGGGTACGCGCCGCTGCTTGGTGTTGACGAAGGTTTCGCCAGGAGCATAACGCAGGGTCACACCCAGCTCGGTGGTGGTGATGTCGTGCACCAGCGTGTTTTTTTCATCCCATTGCCCCAATATCTCTCCGTTGTTCTTCCAGTATTGCAGCTGTCCCGCTGGCTGGTCGTTGCGGTGGCGCGCCATGGCTTGGACGGAGAAGCCGGTATTGGTCTCCAGCTCGTAAGTCAGCGTGGCGTCGCGCATGTAGGACATCTGGTCTACAGTAGTCCATTTCCAGCCGACAAACAAGTTGTCCTTGTCCGTGGCGAGGTACTTGTCCATGGGAGACATCACGTCGTAGGTGTACTTGAAAGCGACGTAGTGCTTCGGGAACTCCCACAATACGTATTCGCGCTTGTTGAAGGAGTAGGCCACTTGCCCGGAGTAGAACCATTTCTTGTCTTTGGTTCCGTAGGCGCCGTAACCGCTCAGGCTCCAGTGCGGGTCGAGGTTACCGGTCGTCATGCCGCTCAGACGGAAACGCGTGCCGTTGACGTAGTTGCTGGTTATCATTGTATTGATGGGGCCGAAGTCGAACTTGCTGGGATGGTTCTTGCTGCCCGTCTCCACAAAGTTCTCAATCAAGGCTTTCGCCCCGAAGATGACGTACTTGAAGCCGGGAATCTGCTCGATACGGTTCATGAATACATCCATCGTGCTCTCCTTCTTGGTGAGGGGCACTTGACGTACTTTCGCCCAATATTCGTCGCTCTTGGCAAGCATGTTCGCTTCCTTGATGACGTTCCCTTTCAGACGGAAGAGGCGGGGTTCTATCTCTGCGAATTGATAGTCGCTGTACTTGGTGGTCCGCTGCACTTCCAGCCCTTGGATGCCTTTCACGAAGTGCAGTTCCACGGTCATGTCGTCGTCGGTCAGCACCCAGTTGCTGTCGGGCAGCTGTTCGAACTGCTGCACGATGTCGAGGTTCTCTACGAAGTTGACACCCGTCTTCTTGGGCAGGTTCATGGTGCATTTCTTCACGGCATAGGTGGAGTCCTTCACCACGTAGAGGTGCCCCGTGAAGCCGAAGTCCTGCGGGTTCTGCGGAACGAAAGTGAGATGCACGCATTCCTGCTTGTCTACCATGAGCGTGTCCATCAGATAGTATTTGTAGAAGCTGATGGCTCCGCGGCCGATGGGGCTGACGAAGCGGCGTTGCAGCAGTCGGATGTCGTCGTCGTAGATGTTGATGTCGGAGAATACGTCCGTGAGGATGGTCCCCAGCATGTCTCCGGTGTTGAAGAACTCCTCGATGCCGGTAGAATTCATACCTTCGATAATAGTCTTTTCGCTCTTGGGGTTTTTGCGGAAAATAGTCTTGCTGGCCGTCTCTTTGATAGAGATGGGCAGAATCATCTTGCTGGTCTTGGGCGATACTTCCACTTGGTCTTTGAAGAAAGAGAACTTTTTGTAGATGCCTTTCTCCATTTTGTCGGGGGTGACATCGTTGAGCGACATTTTCATTTTCTCGTATTTCTGATACTGGTAGTAGTCGTTCTCTTCCAGTTTCAGCGCCTTTTTGTTTTCGATGACCTTCTTCATGAACTCCACGGCGGGGTTGTTCTTGCGTGAATATTTTTCCTTCTTGGGTTTCACCACGACTTCGGAGAGTAAGATGTCGTCCGGTTGCAACTTGACGTTCAGCGTCCGGGTGCCAGGCTTCAGTTTCACTTTCTTGGTGATGTAGCCTATGGCGGAGAATGTCAGTTCATCCCAGCCTTTACGGTTTTCGACTTGGTATTCACCGTTTGCATTGGAGATGCCGCCTACACCTTTCCCTTCATATTGTACGGTGATGTACATCAACGGCTCGTTCGTGAGAGAGTCTGTGATAACCCCCTTAATCTGGGCAGATGTGCTGATGGAGACGGACAGTGACAGCAGGAAAAGGACGTAAATTGTATATCTTTGCTTCATAAGTTACAGATAATTCGGGCGCAAAGTTAACAAATTAAGGTTAACCGAGAAGCAAATATAGACTAAAGATACGGGAGATAAGGTTAAATGAACGTGAAAGCCTTGTGCTTGTTTGTTGGATACAGGTAAAAAAAGTAAAGGATTCTTGCAGAAAAACTACTGGGCATAAAGGATAAAGTTGTACAACGCATAGAGAAAGTTCTATCCCAAGCTTTGGGATAGAAAAACCAAAGCTTGGGATAAGCATCCGTAGGCTTGGGACAGATGTTCTCAAGCTTGGGATGGAGTTCACGAAGGATTATGAATTGTTTCCGTTCAGTAGTGTCTGTACGATGCGTTCCGCTGTCCGTCCGTCCCAGCGGTCGGGGAGGGTGGCGTGCTTCCATTCGCCTTGCAGCAACTTGTCAAGTGAGGCGGAGAGGGCAAAGGAATTCTCGCCGACCAGCTCATTGGTACCGATACGCCAGGTTTCGGGATGCTCGGCATAGGTATTGAGGGTGATGCAAGGGACGTCGAGAAAGGTGGCTTCTTCAGCGATGTTGCCTGAGTCGGTGATTATGCCTCGCGCTTGGTTGATGAGGAACCCGAAGTGCAGGTAGCGCTGTGGAGGCAGGATGTGTAGGTTGGGGGCATCCAGCTCCAGCGACTTCACCGCCTTTTGCACGTAGGGGTGCAGCGGGGCAACGATAGGCATGCTGTCGGCCTTTTCAATGACGGTCTGGAGCAGGGAGTGCAATACGGTCTTCTTTTCCAGCAGGTCGCGGCGGTTGAGGGTGAGCAGCAGGTAGTTTCCTTTCCGCAGGCCGAGGCTGGAGAACCATAAGGGCTGCACCAGACGGTGTCGGTTGAAGCGGATGGTATCAATCAGTATGTTGCCCACGTAGTGGATATAGTCGGGTATCATGCCTTCCTGGTTGAGGTTGCGGTTGGCAATCATTCCGGCGGTGAAGAGATAGTCGGAGATGGCATCCACGATGGTGCGGTTCACCTCGCGGGGCATGTTCATGTCGAAGGAGCGTGTGCCGGCTATGACGTGTGCCACCTTCAGCCCACGTTTCTTGGCAACGATGGAACAGCTCATGGTGGCGGTCATGTCGTCTACTACCAGTACTATTTGGGCGGGATGTTGGTCCAACTCTTTCTCGAAAGCAAGCATGATGGAAGCTGCCACCTGTGAGTGGTCGTGTCCGGTGACGCCGAGGCAGGCATCCGGTTTCCTCATGGAGAGGTCGGAGAAGAGCGAGGCATCCAGGCTGGTGTCATCCTGCGGACCGGTGTAGACGATGCGGTAGGAGATGTTCTTTCCGGCCTCTCTGGCAGTGTCGATGGCACGGCAGATGGGGGCTATTTTCATGAAGTTGGGGCGTGCGCCCGATACGATTGTTATTTTCATTGTCGTAGTTGGTGAAAAATGATACGACAAAAATACGTTTTCTTAGGGAAATTATTTGTTACTTTGCCTATTATTTTCAGGATGTCTGTTGAAAATGCCTGCTTTCTTTTTCAATTTTGGATACTTGGATTTAATTTCGGATATGCGAAGTGGTTGTTTAATTTATAATTTTTATTTTCAAAATGATAATGCCAACATTTGTTCAGATACTCGATTTTATCGGTACGTTTGCTTTTGCCATCAGTGGCATACGTCTGGCTTCGGCCAAACGGTTCGACTGGTTCGGTGCGTATGTAGTGGGTTTTGTGACGGCCATCGGAGGAGGTACGATACGCGACCTGCTACTGGACGTCACCCCGGGCTGGATGACGGATCCCATTTACTTGATTTGTACCGGACTGGCCTTGTTGTGGGTCATTCTCTTTGGCAAGCACCTCATCCATCTGAACAATACATTCTTCATATTCGACAGTATCGGCCTGGCGCTGTTCACGGTGGTCGGTGTGGGCAAGAGCATCGCTCTGGGCTATCCTTTCTGGGTAGCCATTATCATGGGCAGCATTACCGGGGCTGCGGGTGGTGTGATACGTGATGTATTCATTAATGAAATTCCACTGATATTCCGAAAGGAGATTTATGCGATGGCATGTGTGGTGGGAGGGACTTTCTACTGGATATGCCACCTTTTGGGGATGGAGGCTTTCGTGTGCCAGATTGTGGGTGGTGTGACGGTGTTCGTCACCCGCATACTGGCGGTGAAGTATAGGATTTGTCTGCCTATCCTTTCGGGCAATGAAGAGGAGCAGGAAATGTAGTCTGTTGTCTGCCGTCCGAGAACCTTAGGTATTTTCCGGTGAAACTCCGGGCATTGTGCAAAGGAACTTCAGATATTGAAAATAAGATTCCCCGGCATTTGCAACCGAAATGTCGGGGAATCTTTTATACTCCACGTTCCCCTGATGAGGGGGAACGAGGATAGGATTGTTAAAGGGATAAGACAGGGTTAGAACAATGCATCCTTCGTGTTGAAGAGTTTTCGTTCATTCAGTTTCACTACCTTGCCGAATTTTTCCAGCCGCTTCAGGTCAATGTTCTTTGGATTGCCCATGATGGAAATGCAGTATGGTTTGCCTTTGATGTTCTCTTCGTAGAACTTCACGATGTCTTCAAAGGTCAGTACATCTATTTTCGGCAGATTTTCCTTGGCCGGGTCGTCCGTGTAGCCTCTGTGGCCCAAGCCTACCAGTTCCATGGCTTTGTTGCGGAAGCTGGGGTGACTGGTCAGCATGGCTTGGCGGAGATAGCTTTTGATGTTGTCGATACGTTCCGGATTTTTCGGCATGTCGTTGACGAGACCCATCAGTACGTCCAGTGCATCATTTGCCTTGTCGTTCTGGGTACCGATGTAGCCGCGCAGATAGCTTGCCTTTCCGGCTATGCCTTGCGTGCCGACGAATGCGTAGGCTGTATAGGCCATGGAGCGTTTTTCGCGGATTTCGTTCAGAACGATACCGGTGAAGTCAAGGCCGAAGTACTGGTTGAATGCGCTACGCAGCACGTCGTCCTTCTTGTCAGTCTTCTGCATCGGGATGTAGAGGTGGATTTGGGCTTGTTCTGCATCGTTGTTAGGAAGGAAGTAGACGGTGTTTTCGGTCACCGGCATCATCTCCTTTGCCTGCGGGGAGTTGGAGGGGCGTTCGTTGGCCACCAACGGGAGGTTCTTGCTCAGGATGTCGTATACTTGCTCGAAGGGGAGTGTTCCGGTGAAGAATACCTTTGCCTCGTAGTTGGAGGCACGGTTGATGTCTCCCGTCAGTTCTGAAATCTGTAATTCGTAAATCTCCTTGTCGGTCAGTTCCTTGATGTAGTCTGATTTCTCTCCGTAGAGCATGTATTGGCGTAGCGCTTCATTCAGGATGCTGACGTTGTCTTTGCGCTGCTGGCGCATACCCATTGCCGAACCTTTCAGACGTGCCAGTTGCTTTTCGTCCAGTTTTGGCATCAGAATCTGGCGTGAAAGTAGTTGGCAGACTTGCGGCAAGGTGGCCTCGTAACCCTCCATGATGATGTAGAGATTGTCGTCATCGGCTGTCACGTGGCAGGTTGCGTTCAGTTTGCTGAGTTCTTCTTTCAGCTCTTGCGGTTCGTAGGCTCCCATGATGCCTGCGTTGTTCATCAGCTGGGCGGCATAGCCGAGTTTCGGGAATTCGCGTTCACCGACTCCGTATTGTACAATCAGCTGGAATACGTTGTTCTCCTTGTTGGGTGTGTAGTACATCTTGGAACGCTCATTCAGCTGCTTGATTTGCACTTCACCATAGTTTGCGAATTTCTCCTCCATCTGTCCGATGGGCAGGTTCTTGAATTGTGTTGCATAGAGCGATTCTTTTCCTACCGGAGGTTCTACGGGTTTGTATCCCGGCTTCTCAATCTTGGCGTTCTTGTCAGGTTTTCCTTTTTCGATATATAGGGCCAAGTAATTGTCCGACAGATATTTCTTGGCTACCCGCTTGATGTCGTCAGTGGTGATGGCCATAATCTTGTCCTTGTAATTGAGTATGTCGCCTAAATCCTGCTCGTTGTAGAAAGCATTCATCAGTATCATAGCCTTGTCCTCGTTCGATTCCATCTCCAGGTCGAACTGGCGGCACTTCTCGGCTTTGATGGCATCAATTTTCCAGTCCTCGAATTCTCCGGTAGCGATTTGCTGGATGGCTTTCAAGGCTTTCTTTTCGGCGCTCTTGGTAGACTCGAAACGGCGCTGATTTTCGTCGTAGAGCGGAATGGCTGCTACGATGGCGCGTCCTTGTTCACGGAAAGTGCGGGCGTAGGCTCCGGCGCTGGTCAGCTCACCGTCCAGTACCAGCTTGTCCATAGTTCCGGTCTGGCTGTTGTTGTTCAGCAGTGCCAGGGCGATGTTCAGAGCATCTTCGTCGGGATGTCCGGCAGGCACCCCGTTGAATACCATTGTCACTTGCGGATAGAATCCTATCTTGGCCGAGTACTGTTTGCGGCCCTTTATTTCGAGGTTCTGGTAGGCCTTGCGTTCGGGTGCGGGTTTAGCGGCCAGACGTCCGAAGGTGGCATTGATGCGTCCGCTGATTTGTTGGGCTTTGATATTTCCTACGAGCACCAGTACCATGTTTTCGGGTACATACCATTGTTCGTAGAAGTCAATCAGCCTGCTCAGGCGGGGATTTTTCAGATGTTCGGGCAGGCCGATGATGGAACGGGAGTAGGGATGTCCTTCAAAGGCTTTCTCCATCACGAACTGGTTCTGCGCACGTCCTTGGTCGTCTTGTGAACGGTTGTATTCTTCGTACACATTTTCCAGCTCTGACTGGAAGGAACGGAATACGGGATGCAGGAAACGTTGTGAGGAGATTTCCAGCCATTTGTTTATCTGATAGGCAGGGAAGGAGCTGTGATAGAAAGTCCAGTCATAGTAGGTTCCTGCATTCACTTCTTTGGCACCCATGCTTTCCATCAGGTTGGAGTATTCGTTGGGAAGCCCCAATTTTCCGGCTTTGACGGTCAGCTCGTTGATTTCCTTGCTGATGTTTTCCTTTTTTGCCGGATCGGATTCTTCGGCCATCTGGTCGTACTTGGCGATGATTTCCTTGTAAATCGGTTCTTCTTCCGTCCAGTTCAGCGCGCCTATCTTGTCCGTTCCTTTAAACATGACGTGTTCCAGGTAGTGTGCAAGTCCCGTGTACTCTTCAGGGTCATTGATGGAACCGGCACGTACGCCTACCAGTCCGAATACGTCCGATTTGGATTCGTCTTCCCATATATATATGGAAAGACCGTTCTTCAGCTTGAAGGCCTTCAGTCCTTGTCCGAAGGAGGGCAGGGAAATGACGAGGGCAGCCAGCAGAAGAAATGACTTGAATTGAAATGATTTCATAAAATAAAGTGTTTTTATGTAATAAAAGTGTTTTCCTATATGTAGGCAAAGCTATAAAAAAATCACGTAACATTTACGAAATTTTCGGAAAAATGATGGTTTTCAGTATATAATATCACCTGTAAACTATCAGAAAGGGGGTGAAAACTGTCAAATGATAGTTTTTATCCCCAAGAAAAACCATATTCCGTCCTCTGGAGCTTCAAATCTTCCTTATACTTGCAAACGTATTAACTAAACTATTATTAACTATTTAAAAATTGAGCAAAGTATGAATACTTACAGTTTTAGAAAAGATTTGCTTGCATTGCAAGAAGAACTGCTCCGCTTTGCATACAAGTTGACAGCTGACCGGGAAGAAGCCAATGATTTGTTGCAAGAGACGTCTCTCAAGGCTTTGGATAACGAAGGCAAATTTGAAACCGGTACCAATTTCAGAGGTTGGATGTATACCATTATGCGTAACATCTTTATCAATAATTATCGTAAAATAGTTCGGGAACAGATTTTTGTAGATCAAACGGACAACCAGTATCACCTCAGCATGCCCCAGGATTCCGGTTTTGCCAGTACCGAAGGTGCCTACGACCTGAAAGAAATGTACCGTATCGTCAACGCCCTTCCACGCGACTATAAAGTTCCTTTCTCCATGCACGTGTCCGGTTTCAAGTACCGCGAGATTGCCGAACGTCTCGGCCTTCCGCTTGGAACGGTGAAAAGCCGCATCTTCTTTACGCGCCAGAAGTTGCAGCATGAACTGAAAGATTTCATCTGATAATAATTGGATCGTAGCAATATGATATATAACATATTATTGTCGCTGATTTTTTAAGGGTTTTCTACGACTATATGTCAGAATAATCCTTTATATTTGTATATGTTAAGTTAACCAAAGAAAAAAAATCTCTTATTATTGACTATGATGAAAAAGGAAATTAAATTCAGTCTTGTTTACCGGGACATGTGGCAGTCATCCGGTAAGTATCAACCTCGGGTAGACCAGTTGGTACGCATTGCTCCGTTGATTGTTGAAATGGGCTGTTTTGCACGCGTCGAAACAAATGGAGGAGCTTTTGAGCAGGTAAACCTTCTGTATGGTGAAAATCCCAATAAGGCTGTACGGGCTTTTACCGCGCCTTTCAGGGAGGCAGGCATACAGACGCATATGCTCGACCGCGGGCTGAATGCCCTACGTATGTATCCTGTTCCGGCAGATGTGCGCCGACTGATGTACAAGGTGAAGCATGCCCAAGGTGTGGACATTACTCGCATCTTCTGCGGACTGAACGAGACACGGAACATAATTCCTTCCATCAAGTATGCCCTGGAAGCGGGCATGATACCGCAGGCCACGCTCTGTATCACGTATTCTCCCGTCCATACGGTGGAATATTATGTCGGCATTGCCGACCAGCTGATTGAAGCCGGAGCACCCGAGATTTGCTTGAAGGACATGGCAGGCATCGGACGTCCGGGTATGCTGGGGCAGCTTGTCAGAACCATAAAGGAGAAGTACCCCGATGTGTTGATACAATATCACGGGCATAGCGGTCCCGGACTTTCCATGGCTTCCATTCTCGAAGTCTGCGAGAACGGTGCCGATATCATTGATGTGGCGATGGAGCCCATGTCGTGGGGTAAGGTTCATCCGGACATCATCTCCGTGCAGGCCATGCTGAAAGACTTGGGCTTCCAGGTGCCCGACATAAACATGAAGGCCTACATGAAAGCCCGTGCCATGACGCAGGAGTTCATCGACGATTTCTTGGGTTACTTCATGGACCCCACCAACAAGCATATGTCCTCGCTATTGCTGAAGTGCGGTCTGCCGGGCGGCATGATGGGCTCCATGATGGCCGACTTGAAGGGAGTGCATTCCGGCATCAACATGATACTGCGTGGCAAGAACGAGCCGGAGCTCAGTCTGGACGACCTGCTCGTCATGCTGTTCGATGAAGTGGAATATGTATGGCCCAAGCTGGGGTATCCTCCTTTGGTGACTCCTTTCAGCCAGTATGTGAAGAATGTGGCTCTGATGAACCTCATGCAGCAGGTGAAGGGGGAGGAACGCTGGACGATGATAGACAACCATACATGGGACATGATTCTGGGCAAGAGCGGACGTCTGCCCGGTACTCTGGCGCCCGAGATAGTGGAACTGGCCAAGTCCAAGGGCTTTGAGTTCGTGGATACAGACCCGCAGCTGAACTATCCGGATGCCTTGGATGCATACCGGAAGGAGATGGACGAAAGCGGTTGGGAATATGGTGACGATGACGAGGAACTATTTGAACTCGCCATGCACGACCGTCAGTATCGAGATTATAAGTCCGGTGTAGCCAAAAAGCGTTTTGAAGATGATTTGCAGCGTGCTAAGGATGCAGCTATGGTCAAGAGCGGATATTCGGAGGAGGAAATCAAAAAGTTGAAGCGTGCCAAGGCAGACCCGATAATCGCACCTTCCAAAGGGCAAGTGCTTTGGGAGGTTTCCGTCGAAGGTCCTTCTTCTGCTCCTTTCATCGGACGCAAGTACCAGCATGATGAGGTGTTCTGCTACATCTCTACGCCGTGGGGCGAATACGAGAAGATATGGACCGGATTTACTGGACGTGTGGTAGACGTCTGTGCCAAGCAAGGGGATGTGGTCAATAAGGGCGATGTGATAGCTTATATCCAGCGGAGTGATATTTTTGCATAAATGAGAACCTGACAAAGTGGAATTCTCTGTACATAGTATATCGGTGTGTCTGGCATATTTTCTTCGAGTTCCAGCTTACGATGGCTGCGTCTGTTGCTGTCGTCGGTCACCCGGAGGATGCCGTAGCTTGTCGGCAGGATAGTCCAGCCTCAGGCAAGATTTTGCTCATGCCTTTTTCTTGTTTGCTGTTTTTTTGAGGAAAAAGGAACGTGATTGCCAAAAGCATGGATAATCTTTTGCCGATGCGCAAGAAAAAGAAAGGAAAAACAGAATATTCGTGTCTCAGGATGTAATGTTTGTGCTTCAAGGCATGCCGATGTAATAAGGAAGCAGGATTCTAATAGAGGTGAGGTTGAATAATCTTGTGAGTGAGATGTAATTAAAAGCCTTTTAATCATCATTTCCCATAGGAGGGAGACGGGTGGATACGGCGGGGCAAGGCGTTACTCAAAACGCTTCTGTCATATTGAAGTAAAACAGCATTTGGTTGTTTACTGTGTTTTTGCCCAAATCCAGGCGTACGTTCATGCGTGGCTGTACTTCAATGCGAAGTCCTACACCATAGTTGGGCAGTACGCCTTCTATCTTGCCGGGAGTGGGGCCCATGAAGCCGCAGCCAGTCCAAGCTACAAACCCGATGTGATTGAGCATCCGCTTTAGCCAGGTGCTTCGGTCAGTATTGAGCATCTGCCGGTACTCTGCCATGACCACGTGCGAGGACTTGTCGCGATATTGCCCCATGTAGTAGCCGCGCAGGTCAAAAGGCGTTCCGGTGAGGGCATATTGCGTCAGTGGGACGTTGCCGAACACGTTCTTTGTCTGTGCCGTCCACGCAAGCACTCTGCGCTTGCCCAGTGACTTGTATTGGCGGTAGTCTATCTCCAGGCGGTAGAAGGTCTGGTCGCTGCCGATGAATTTGGCGTACATCATGCCTCGGAAATCCAGATACATGCCGTGGTAGGCGTTGGCGGGGACGTCGCGGCTGTCGTATGTCAGCAGGAAGCCGAGACCGGAGTTGAAGTTGTTGTAGCCGTTGGCCGTACCGCCTGCCTCTTTGTACGAAGGTTCGTCTGCCAGAAATTTGCCGGGCTCTGTCAAGTGGTCGTAATTGATGTCTATTTGAGGTCCGGCAAAGATGTTGCTGTTGCCCAGTCGGAAGAGGAACCAAGGATTTATTTGCACACCGCTGTACCGGTATTTGCTGGTACTGTCGCTTCGTACGTAATCTTTATTGGTATTATAGCCGATGCCGTAAAAGTTTTCTTCCGTATTCTTGTAGCTGAATTTTCCGAAGATGCGGAAACGGTCGCCCTTGAAGAAGAGTTGAGGTTTGGAGAAAAGGTTGATACCGCCGTTGAACATGAAGGCGATGGCCATGGGCACTACGGAGCGTAGCTGCGTGGTGTCGCTGGGATTCATGCGGAAGGTCATCAAGGCACTTCCTCCCAGCACGGCACCGAAGTCGGGAGTGTAGCTGGGCCCGCCCAGAATATTGTAATGCAGGTTCCGGCGTGCTACCTTTTGCTTGCGTAGCTCTTTGGGGCTTAGTGCAGGAACGCTGTCGTTCGTGGTGGCCGCAGTCAGTTCCAGGGTATAAAAGGTGGTGGCAAACAGCACCAGTGCGATAATGCTTGGTATATATCTTTTCATGTCGTACGAAATGTGGGTGCAAAGGAAACTATTTTATCTCGAATAGTTTTCACGGTAATAGATAATAAATCTAAAGATGTCGCTAAATTTATCAAAAAAAGGCATTACTTTTGTCTGCTGCTCCACGAAGCAAGACATCAATAACTAAAAACACATAATCTGAATGAAGAAACGGTTTTTATCTGTAATTGTTCTGGGTGCCGCACTGCTCTCTGTGCAGGCACAGGAAGGAAAAGGCGGCATCAGCCCCGAAATGCTTGGACAAATCAAGCAAAGTTATCAAGGCACGGCTGCCGACAAGGCTCTCCGCAATGCCATAGGCAGTAACGATATCCGCAGACTGGCACTCAACCAGGAGAACATGCAGGGTATGAATACCCACTTCTCCGTCAAGGTAGAGTCCAGAGGCATCACCGACCAGAAGTCGTCCGGCCGTTGCTGGCTGTTCACCGGGCTCAACGTGATGCGTGCCAAGACCCTTGCCAAATACGGTTTCCAGTCTTTCGAGTTTTCCGAAATCTATCCCTTCTTTTGGGACCAGCTGGAGAAGTCCAATCTTTTCCTGCAGGGCGTTATCGACACAGCCAAGAGTCCCTTGGCCGACAAGACTGTAGAATGGCTCTTCCAGCATCCGTTAAGCGACGGAGGCACCTTCACCGGTGTGGCTGATATCGTCTCTAAATACGGCCTTGTGCCTAAAGATGCCATGCCCGAAACAAACAGCAGTGAAAACACCTCCCGCATGGCTAATCTAATCTCTCTGAAATTGAAAGAGTATGGCCTGCAACTGCGTGATATGGCTGCTGCCGGTGCCAAGCCAGCAACTTTGGAGAAGGAGAAAACCACGATGCTCGGAACCATCTACCGCATGCTGGTGCTGAATCTCGGTGTACCTCCCACGGAGTTCGACTATGTCCGTCACGATGCCAAGGGGAATCCCGTGGAGACAGAGCATCACACTCCTATGTCCTTCCTTGAGAAATATGGAGACAAGCAACTGCTGACCAACTACGTAATGTTGATGAACGACCCCAGCCGCGAATATTACAAGTGTTATGAAATAGACTACGACCGTCATCGTTACGATGGTAAGAACTGGACTTATGTCAACCTGCCCGTAGAGGACATCAAAGAGATGGCCATCGCTTCCTTGAAGGACAGCACCATGATGTACTTCTCTTGCGATGTGGGCAAGTTCCTGAATTCCGAGCGCGGCCTGCTTGATGTGAAAAACTATGACTACGAGTCACTGATGGGCACCACCTTCGGGATGGACAAGAAGCAACGTATCCAGACCTTCTCCAGCGGCTCTTCCCACGCCATGACCCTGATGGCCGTTGACCTGGACAAGGACGGGAAACCCTTGAAATGGATGGTAGAGAACAGTTGGGGAGCCGCCTCCGGTTATCAGGGACATCTCATCATGACCGATGAGTGGTTCAACGAATACATGTTCCGCTTGGTGGTGGAGACAAAGTATGTTCCTGCCAAAGTGATGGAATTGTTCAAACAAAAACCTATCCGCCTGCCGGCATGGGACCCGATGTTTGCAGAAGAAAAGTGATGATAAGGATTAGGGACTAATGGGCTGCGTTAAAACTCCGCAGGGGGCTAATATTTAATTCCCTAACCCCCTAATTCTTAATTCTCGTGTTCGTTAACGAAAGGGATTACGGAAATTTCTCCGTAATTCCTTTCTTTTTTACTCTTTATTCACGTTCTTTTTTGCTACTTTTGCGGCAAATTAATGAAACCATTATTTTAAATAAACGCATGGCAAATGTAATTAAATTACGTAAAGGCCTTGACATTAACCTGAAAGGCGCTGCTGCACAGGAACTTGTGTCTGTTAAGGAACCGGGATTCTATTCGCTGGTTCCCGATGACTATACAGGCATCACTCCGAAAGTGGTGGTCAAAGAGCAGGAATATGTGATGGCCGGGGGACCCTTGTTTATCGACAAGAATCATCCTGAATTGAAATTTGTTTCGCCCGTCAGTGGCGTAGTGACAAGCGTGGAGCGTGGTGCGCGCCGCAAGGTGCTGAACATCGTCGTAGAGGCTGCCACTGAGCAAGACTATGAGGAATTCGGCAAGATGGACCCGTCCAAGATGAACGGCCGGCAAGTGAAGGAAGCTCTTTTGCAGGCAGGTATGTTCGCTTTCATCCGCCAACGTCCGTACGACGTTATCGCTGACCCGACGGTGACTCCGAAAGCTATTTTCATTTCGGCTTTCGACAGTAATCCGCTGGCTCCCGATTTCGAATTCGCTCTGAAAGGAGAAGAAGCAAACTTCCAGACGGGGCTCGACGCTTTGTCAAAGATGGCAAAGACGTATCTGGGTATTAGTGTAAAACAGAAGGCTGCTGCTCTTGTGCAGGCCAAGAACGTTACCGTGACTGCTTTCGACGGACCGCATCCGGCAGGTAACGTGGGCGTACAGATTAACCACATCTCTCCCGTAGTGAAGGGCGAAACGGTTTGGACCATCAGTGCCGAAGCTGTACTCTTCATCGGACGTTTGATGAATACCGGTCGTGTAGATTTGACCCGTACGGTAGCCGTAACAGGTTCTGAAGTGTTGAAACCCGCTTATTGCAAGCTGAAAGTCGGTGCTTTGCTGACGAACGTTTTCAAAGGAAACGTGACTACCGGCAAAGATCTTCGCTACATCAGCGGTAACGTACTGACCGGTAAGAAGGTTGCTCCGAACGGTTTCCTCGGCTCTTTCCACAATCAACTGACAGTGATTCCCGAAGGAGACGAAATCCATGAAATGCTGGGCTGGATTATGCCGCGCTTCAATCAATTCAGTGTCAGCCGCTCTTACTTCAGCTGGTTGATAGGTAAGAAGGAATATGTGATAGATGCCCGTATCAAGGGTGGTGAACGTCACATGATCATGTCCAATGAATACGACCGAGTATTCCCGATGGACATCTTCCCCGAATATTTGGTGAAAGCAATTATTGCAGGTGATATTGACCGTATGGAGGCTCTGGGCATCTACGAAGTAGCTCCCGAGGACTTCGCTCTCTGCGAATTCGTATGTTCTTCCAAGGTGGAAGTGCAGCGTATCGTACGTGCCGGACTCGATATGCTCCGTGCCGAAATGGCGTAATGCAATTAAGAATTAAGAATTTAAAAATAAAAATGATAGTTGAACGTTGTGATATGAGTTGCCTGGCATAATGTAGCGCAGCTATTTCTCAATTTTCAATTCTCAATTATCAATTTGATAAATGAAAGCGTTAAGAAATTATCTCGACAAGATAAAGCCGAACTTTGAAGAGGGCGGCAAATTCCACGCATTTCAGTCGGTGTTCGATGGCTTCGAAACATTCTTGTTCGTGCCCAATGCCACTTCGAAATCGGGAACGCATATTCACGACTCCATTGACAGCAAACGCATCATGTCGATGGTGGTCATTGCGTTGGTACCGGCGCTGTTGTTCGGTATGTATAATGTAGGTTACCAGCATTTCCACGCTACTGGTGTTGCCGGAGGCTTCTGGGAAATGTTCATCTACGGTTTCCTGGCTGTATTGCCAAAAATCATTGTATCATATGTGGTAGGTCTCGGCATTGAGTTCGTAGTGGCTCAGTGGAAGAAGGAGGAGATTCAGGAAGGCTTCTTGGTTTCCGGTATCTTGATTCCGATGATTGTTCCGGTGGACTGTCCGTTGTGGATTCTGGCAGTTGCCACTGCATTCTCCGTAATCTTTGCCAAGGAAGTATTCGGTGGTACGGGCATGAACGTGTTCAACGTGGCCTTGATTACCCGTGCATTCCTATTCTTCGCCTATCCTACGAAGATGTCCGGTGATGCCGTTTGGGTATCGGACGACAGTATCCTCGGTCTGGGACAGTCGGTAGACGGTCTGACGGTAGCTACTCCGCTGGGTGCTGCCGCTACTTCGGGCACTGTTCCTGAGTTCTCTTGGGATATGGTGACCGGTCTTATTCCGGGTTCCATCGGCGAGACAAGCGTTATCGCCATTGCCTTGGGTGCCATCCTGCTGTTGTGGACGGGCATTGCAAGCTGGAAGACGATGTTCTCTGTATTCGTAGGCGGTGCCTTCATGGCATGGGTGTTCAATGCAATCGGGCCCGACACTCCGATGGCGCAGATGCCGTGGTACGAGCACCTCGTGCTGGGTGGTTTCTGTTTCGGTGCCGTGTTCATGGCTACCGACCCCGTTACATCGGCACGCACGGAGACCGGTAAGTATATCTTCGGATTCCTGATTGGTGCAATGGCAATCATTATCCGTGTGCTGAACCCCGGTTATCCCGAAGGTATGATGCTTGCCATCCTGCTGATGAATATCTTCGCTCCGCTGATTGACTACTGTGTGGTACAGGGTAACATCAGCCGTCGCGAGAAACGTGCAATCAAGTCTAACAATTAAATACCGGAAAAGAAATGAATACCAATAGTAATAGTTATACTATCATTTATGCTTCGGTAATGGTTGTTATCGTTGCATTCCTGCTGGCATTCGTAAGTTCTTCCTTGCGCGAGACGCAGAACAAGAATGTGGAACTTGACACGAAGAAGCAGATTCTTGCTGCGCTCAACGTCAAGGACGTGAAGGATGCCGAAGCCGAATATAATAAATATGTAAAGGGCGATATGCTGATGAACGTTGACGGTACTCTGACAGAGAATACCGGTGCGTTTGCCACCGCTTACGAGAAGGAAGCCAAAGAAAATAACCGTCTGCACGTGTTTGTAGCAGAGGTTGATGGTGAAAAAAAATATGTATTTCCCGTTTACGGTGCTGGCCTTTGGGGTGCTATCTGGGGATATGTTGCGCTGAACAGCGACAAGGATACCGTTTACGGTGTTTATTTTTCCCATGCCAGCGAAACTCCGGGTCTGGGTGCCGAAATCGCAAGCGCACACTTCCAGGGAGAATTCCCCGGTAAGAAGACGCTTGAGAATGGTGAGATAGCTCTCGGTGTTGTGAAGAACGGCAAGGTAGAAAAAGCTGACTATCAGGTAGACGGCATTTCCGGTGGTACCATCACTTCTGTTGGTGTGGATGCCATGTTGAAGGCTTGTCTGAGCAGCTACAAGAACTTTTTAACTAATAATAATGAGGAGGAATAAGAATATGGGACAATTGTTTTCAAAGAAGAATAAAGAAGTATTCTCTACTCCGCTGGGACTGAATAACCCCGTCACCGTGCAGGTATTGGGTATCTGTTCTGCTTTGGCTGTTACTGCCAAGCTGGAGCCCGCCATCGTGATGGGTCTTTCGGTGACGGTGATTACGGCATTTGCCAACGTAGTGATTTCACTGTTGCGCAAGACGATACCCAACCGTATCCGTATCATTGTTCAGTTGGTGGTGGTTGCCGCATTGGTGACTATCGTAAGTGAGATTCTGAAAGCTTTTGCTTACGACGTAAGTGTACAGCTTTCTGTATATGTAGGTCTGATTATCACCAACTGTATCCTGATGGGACGCTTGGAAGCATTTGCCATGCAGAACGGTCCTTGGGAGTCTTTCCTTGACGGTGTGGGCAACGGTTTGGGATATGCCAAGATTCTGGTAATCGTAGCTTTCTTCCGCGAACTCCTGGGTTCGGGAACACTGCTCGGTTTCAACATCTTGAACTATGAGCCTTTGCAGAAGTTGGGGTATGTGAACAACGGCTTGATGCTGATGCCGCCGATGGCACTGATTATCTGTGCCTGCATCATCTGGTATCAGCGTGCACGTCACAAAGAATTGCAGGAAAAGTAATAATTTGAAGTAGTCAGCATTCAGTACCAGTAGTTGGAATCAGATACTCTGAATCATTTTTCTACTTACTACTTTTTACTTACTACTTAACTACTTATAAAGATTATGGAACATTTATTAAGTTTATTCGTCCGCTCTATCTTTGTGGACAACATGATATTCGCATTCTTTCTCGGTATGTGTTCTTACCTTGCCGTATCGAAGAATGTGAAGACTGCCGTGGGACTGGGCATCGCCGTAACTTTCGTGTTGGTAGTTACACTTCCGGTCAACTATTTATTGCAGACAAAGGTGCTGGCTGCCAACGCAATCATTGAAGGCGTTGACCTCAGTTTCTTGAGTTTTATTCTTTTCATTGCCGTAATTGCAGCTATCGTTCAGTTGGTGGAAATGATTGTAGAGCGTTTCAGCCCTTCGCTGTATGCTTCACTGGGTATCTTCTTGCCGCTGATTGCTGTAAACTGTGCCATCATGGGTGCTTCTCTTTTCATGCAGCAGCGCATCACGCTGGGCGAGAGCGATCCGAAATTCATCGGTGGTATTGCTGATGCTGTTTCTTATGCGTTTGGTTCAGGTATCGGTTGGTTGCTGGCTATCGTAGGCTTGGCTGCCATCCGTGAGAAAATGGCCTATTCTGACGTTCCGGCTCCACTGAAAGGACTGGGTATAACGTTTATCACAGTAGGTCTGATGGCAATGGCATTTATGTGTTTCTCTGGTTTGAACATCTAAAAGAAAGGAATAGAACAATGGATATGAATATGATATTAGCAAGCATTGGAGTATTCCTCGTGGTTGTCCTCCTGCTTGTTGTTATCCTGCTGGTTGCCAAGAATTTCCTGGTGCCTTCAGGTAATGTGAAACTGACTATCAATGGCGAGAAGGAACTGGACGTAGCTTCCGGTTCTACATTGCTGAATACGCTGTCTGTAAATGGTGTGTTCCTTTCCTCCGCTTGTGGTGGTAAAGGTTCCTGCGGACAGTGCAAATGCCAGGTGGTGGAAGGTGGAGGCGAAATCCTGCCTTCTGAGACTCCGCACTTCAGCCGTAAGCAAATACAAGACCACTGGCGTCTGGGTTGCCAGGTGAAGGTGAAGGGTGATATGGCCATCAAGGTTCCCGAAAGCGTGCTGGGCGTGAAAGAATGGGAGTGCGAGGTTATCTCCAACAAGAATGTGGCTACGTTCATCAAAGAGTTTATCGTTGCATTGCCCAAAGGCGAGCACATGGATTTTGTTCCGGGTTCATACGCGCAGATTAAGATTCCTAAATATTCGATGGATTATGATAAGGATATCGACAAGGAACTTATCGGTAAGGAATACTTGCCTGCATGGGAGAAATTCGGTCTGTTGGGCTTGAAGTGCCGCAATGACGAAGAAACCATCCGTGCCTATTCTATGGCCAATTATCCTGCCGAGGGCGACCGCATCATGTTGACGGTACGTATCGCTACGCCTCCGTTCAAGCCGAAAGATCAGGGTCCGGGCTTCATGGATGTAATGCCGGGTATTGCTTCTTCTTATATCTTTACCTTGAAACCGGGTGATAAGGTAATCATGAGTGGTCCTTACGGAGACTTCCATCCGATATTCGATTCCAAGAGGGAGATGATGTGGGTCGGCGGTGGTGCCGGTATGGCTCCGTTGCGTGCACAGATTATGCACATGACGAAAACACTGCGCACTACAGACCGCGTGATGAACTACTTCTACGGTGCGCGTGCGTTGAACGAAGTGTTCTATCTGGAAGACTTCCTGCAGATAGAAAAGGATTTCCCAAACTTCAAGTTCCATCTTGCATTAGACCGTCCCGACCCTGCCGCCGATGCAGCGGGCGTGAAGTATACTCCGGGCTTCGTACACAACGTAATTTACGAGACTTACTTGAAAGACCACGAAGCTCCCGAAGACATCGAATACTACATGTGTGGTCCCGGCCCTATGTCGAAAGCTGTTGAGAAGATGCTTGACGACCTCGGTGTTCCGGCTCAGAACCTGATGTTCGATAACTTTGGCGGATAATCTTCCTTGTCCGTTTTGAGATAATAAAAAGACTCCGGCATGGCCTTCATGGTTTTGCCGGAGTTTTTTTATTCGGGTCATTTCCTCTCTAATGAAAGAAAGTGGAGTGGATTTTTCGTCGCTTTTTCTTTATTCCTTGATATTGATGAAGGAGAATGCAGTCCTTCAGAGTTTCCATGTTGGATGTTTTTTATTGAGTGTTGTTGTCCTCTTCTGTTTCTTCTTGAAGGGTGTCTTTGGGCAGCAATCTTGGAGAAATGCGTTTCTTAGGAGTGAGGCTCATGCCTTTCAGCATTTCGGCTTGGCGCACTACGCTGCCATTACCGTCCGAAAGCTGGTTGAAGGCTTTGTCGTAATCCCTTTGCAGGCTGGTCAGCCGGTCGCCGATACCGAGGAAGGTGTCGGTAAAGCCTGCAATTTTTTCATATAAGATGGTGCCGCGCTTGATGATAGCCTGCACATTCTTTATCTGGTTCTCTTTCTTCCAAAGGTCGAGCGAGAGGCGCAGGGCACTAATCAGGTTGGTGGGGTTCATCAGTACCACCTTTTTGTTGTAGGCATATTCCCAGAGGTGGGCATCGCTTTGGATGGCGAGGAAGTAAGCACCTTCGGTAGGGATGAACATCATAACGAAATCCGGCGATTGAGCGTCATAGTGCGAGTAGTCCTTGTGGCTGAGTTCGTCGATGTGGGCGCGGACGGATTGCAGGTGTGCTTTCAGAAAGTGTGCCTGTTCCTCCTTGCTTTCGGCGGAGGTATAGGCGGCATATGCTGTCAGCGACACTTTGGAGTCGATAATCATTTCCCGTTCATCGGGGTACTTTACAATGATGTCGGGCTGCATCTTTTGCCCGCTTTCTTCATTGATGATGGCTTCGCCTCGTTCGTCTTTTAGAAACTCCTGACGGAAGTAGTGTTCTCCTTCAATCAGTCCGGAGGCTTGCAACAGACGTTCCAAAATCATTTCACCCCAGTTGCCTTGCATCTTCGAATCTCCTTTCAAGGCACGGGTCAGGTTGTTGGCATCTTCGCTGAGGCGATTGTTCAGTTCCACCAGTTCCTTGATGCGTTCTCCCAGCGAGAAACGTTCTTTGGCTTCGGCACTGTATACTTGTTCCACCTTCTGGCGGAAGTCCTTCAGATTATCCCCCAGCGGACGGAGCAGATTGCCCAGGTGTTCGGCATTCAGCCTGGTAAAGTCTTCGGCTTTGCTCTGGAAGATACGGTTGGAGAGATTCTCGAACTCGATGTTCATGCGTTTGTGCAATGCTTCGGCTTCTTCCTTCTGCAGCTTCAATAATTCTATTTCCTTCTTTGTCCCGCTGATTTCCGCCCTCAGTGCGGCAGACTTGCGGTCTGCCGCCAGATAGCCGACTACGGTTCCGATGATTATCCCTATAATCAGTAATACTATCTCCATAAGTGTTTTGAAGTGTCCGCCTTATTGTGTCAATATTTCGTTTCCGTCTTCAGTAATCAGGATTTGGCTTTCCCATTGGGCAGAAGGCAGTCCGTCGTCTGTGCAGACAGTCCATCCGTCGGCTTCGTCGATAAAGACTTCGTAGCTTCCCATGTTAATCATCGGTTCGATGGTGAACGTCATGCCGGGTACTATCAGCATGCCCGTTCCACGTTTGCCGAAGTGTTCCACATCCGGTTCTTCGTGGAACTTGACGCCACAGCCGTGTCCGCAAAGGTCGCGTACCACGCTATATCCGTTCTTTTCCGCATGTTCCTGGATGGCGGCACCTACATCACCGAGGCGTGCCCAAGGCTGTGCGGTTTGTATGCCTATGTCACGGCATTCTTTGGTGACCTGTACCAGTTTCTGCATGTCGGGGCTGACTTCGCCAATCATGAACATGCGTGATGCGTCGGCAAAGTAACCTTTGTAGATGGTGGATACATCGACATTTACAATGTCACCGCTTTTCAGGAATTCCCTGGTGCTGGGGATGCCGTGGCACACTACATCGTTGATGCTGGTGCATACACTTTTGGGGAAACCTTCGTACATGAAGGGAGCGGGGATAGCGTCGTGGTCTGTGGTGAAGCAATACACCATGTGGTCAATTTCGGCTGTGGACATACCTTCTCGAATGTTCTCGGAGAGATAATCCAGCAGGGCTGTGTTGATTTTGGCACTTGCACGGATACCGGCCAACTGCTCCTCGGTACGGAGTGCGCTTCGCATCGGCAGTTTATACCCTTCTTTCTTATAATGTTGAATTTTGGCTTCTACTTCGTCGGAATAGTTTTTAGGAGTAAACCGGACTCCTTTCATGAACTTTTTCATTGTCTTTTCTTTTTTATGAATGTGCAAAAATACACAATAATGCAGGTGCTTGTACTATCGAGAGCCGAAAAACATTTGTTTTCTTTATCCCAATACCGGCTTAGAGGGTATTCATCACTTCTATTTCGCTTCTTGAACTGTCTATTCTCCGTACCTGTATCTGGGTCTTTATGCGTTCTTTCAGTCCTTCCACGTGGCTGATGATGCCTACCTTCTTGCCACCCATCTGGTGTAGTTTTTCCAATGTATCCATGACGGTGTTCAGGTAGTCGCTGCTCAGTGTGCCGAAGCCTTCGTCTATGAACAGAGTGTCTACCGAGAGGCTCTGGCGGCTGAGGGAAGAAAGTCCGAGGGCAAGCGACAGAGATACCAGGAAGCTTTCACCGCCCGACAAGGTGCATGCCGGACGCGCCGCTCCTCCTTGATGGAAGTCGCGCAGCAGGATGGTGAGCGATCCGGCCTGGCATTCCAGTTCGTAGCGGTCGGTCAAGTGTTGCAGATAGAAATTGGCACCTGCCAGCAGCTCTTTCAGGACGAAGCTCTGGGCTATGTTGCGGAAGTTTTTTCCCCGTTCGTCACCGAAATGGCGGCAGAGGCGGTCCCACTTCAGATACTCTTCACGTAGCCGGTCAGCATGTTCCTTCTCTTCCTTTATCCGGTCGATGTTGCGCATGTTTTCTTCCAGACGTAACTTCTGCTGGCCGATGGACTGGTTGCCGACGGTTATCTTTTCTTCGAGATTCGCGATGAGTGCATCCAGGGTTTCGAGGTTTTCATTTTCTTCTATTTCGGGCTTCCGGCTGATGTGCTCTTCCACTTGTCCGGTGGTCAGATGAAAGGCGGTTGATGCAGCTACTTCTTCCTCTTTGATTGTCTGCAATGAGGCACGCAATGCTTCTATCCGTGGGCTGGACCAAGCGGATAAGACCGTGATACGCTCCTCGTCGAGAGTGGGATTGACGGCATAGAACCCGGTTAAATCCTTTTGTAGCCTTGCCATTTGGTCTGCGGTGGAGGATATGCTTTGTTTCAGTTTGCTTGCCTGTGTATTCAGGTCATTCCAGGCTATCCCCAGGTTTTTGATTTCCGTTTCCTGTGTTGCTGCAGGTGCGTTTCGCCAGTCGGGGAATGCGGTATCAATGCTTTTCCTGTTTATGTTTATCCCTTCCAGCTCTTTATGGATAAGGGCAATGGCGGACTTCAGTTCTCTTTGTTTTTCCTGCGCCAGCCGGTAGTTGCGCGTAGCTTGCGTCAGGCGGTCAATAAAGGAGAGGGGAGAGTTTTCCCATTCCGTGTTCCATCCCTCCCAAAGGATGTGAGGAGTGACGCGGTTTATGGTGGCATGTATGTTCTCCTTTTCGTTGGCA
Organism: Bacteroides muris (ex Fokt et al. 2023); assembly: GCF_024704895.1. NCBI lineage: Bacteria > Pseudomonadati > Bacteroidota > Bacteroidia > Bacteroidales > Bacteroidaceae > Bacteroides > Bacteroides muris (ex Fokt et al. 2023). The sequence goes on from NZ_JAMZEE010000016.1 coordinate 67,158, forward strand.
GTGAGCGACTCGTAATTGACGATGCTGTTTTTCAGTTCATTCAGCATTTTGTCGGCAGAGTTGAAGGCTTGGCGTGCAGCGTCCACGCTTTTCTGGCATTCATCCTTTTGCCGTTGCAGAGTTGTGATTTGTGTGCTGAGCCTTTGAACTTCCGTGAGCTTTTCGTTCAGTTTTTCCGATTCCAGCTTGTTCTTTTCCAATAGCTTCTTCAGAGTTTCGCCGATGGTGTCGGAGAGGCCGATGCCGTTGCATCGGGCGCATTGGGCTTGTGCGTCAGCGTGGGCAAGGTTGTAGCTCCGGAGTGCTCTTGCTGTAGACTGACGGGCATTCTCTGCCAGTGTTCTGTAGGTTTTGGATTCTGTCCGGTTGTTGTTCAATGCCTGCTCGGCTTCCTTGTATTCTTTCTCTCTTGTTTCCAGGGATGTGCGTATGGGAGCAAGGACAGACTGGAAATCTTCATCTTTGCAGAGCGATTTTATTTCTTGTCCGCACACGGGGCAAGTATCCCCGACGGCAAGCCGGGAGCGTGCTTCCTTTGCCCACTCTTCTATGGCTTCCTTTTGCTTGTCGTACAGGGTGCGGATGTCATCATAACTTGTTTTCCTGCTGTCGAATGCCGTTTGCAGGAGGACGTATTGCTTTTGGCACGCCTCCACTTTGGCGTTCAACGTCTTTTCGTTTTCCTTCGCCTCGTTCAGTGTCCTTTCCGTTTCGGCCAGCAGAGACAAGGCATTCAAGGCTTGTAGCAGGTTCTCCCGTCCGGCGTCGAGTTTGTTTTTCTTGTCCTGCAGGGCAGGGCGGTCCATGGTTTCAAGCTGCTTGTTCCGTAGGTTTATTTCGTTTTGCAGTGCATGGTTCTCTTGTTCTTTCCGGGCGAGGGCGGCTTCCTTGTCGGTGCGCTCTTTGACCTTCACGGGTTGTTGTGCGGCAAGTCTTTCAAGCTGCGCGTTGTAGGTGCCGATGCGCGTTTGGGCATCGAGTGCGGATTTTAGGCCGGTAATGATGGACTGGCTTTGCTCGAACATGGGTAGTAAGGGCGAGTGCTCTTGCAAGTACTTCTCGGCACGATGCAGCTTGTCTTCTTGCTCTTTCAGGAAACTGCATAGCCACTTGCTTCCTCCGTCCAGCCGGGCGAAGGATGCTTTCAGTATCCCGGCTTGTGCATGGTTCTGTTGTTGTTGCTGTTGCTGCTGTTTCAAGGTAGAGAGCCAGTTGCGGGCATCGGCGGTGGCATTCCATTCCTTAATCAGCAGTTCTTTCTGTTTGAATTCGTTCGATTGCAGTTGCGCTTGCTTCCCTTCCCACATCTTCTTTTGCTGTTCACGGGCGAGGAGGAGTTCGGCGTATTTCTTCAGCCAGTCCCGTCTAGCGAGGGCGATGGTCTTCTGCTCATTGGCTTCCTTGACTCCGGCATTTTGCGTGGCTATGGCTTCATTGATTGCGGCGACTTCTTCTTCTGCCAGGATGTGGATGCCTTCCAACTTCCGGTTCTGGTTTTCGTATTCTGTCCGTCTTTGCTTGGTGGAGGCATATATTTCGGCACCTATTTCGGAGTAGATACTTGTGCCGGTCAGCTTTTCCAGGATATCCGATTTTTCGCTTTCCTTGCTTTGCAGGAACTTGGTGAAGTCGCCTTGCGCCAGCATGGTGGTGCGGCAGAATTGTTCGAAGGTCAACCCCACTGCAGCTTGTATTTCCGCTTTTATCTCATTTTTTTTGTTGAGTTGTATGCCGGTCTTTCTGTTTTCCAATGTCCAGCGCACATCCTGCACGGTTCCTGAAATCTTGCGGTGCGCCCGTGCCACGTACCATCGGGCAGTGTAGGGCGTTTCGTTCGAGCCGGTAAACTCCAGCTCCGTCCATGCTTCACTGGTGTTACGGCGCATCAGTTGCCGGCTGTCGTTGATGGCAATGTCTTCCTTTTTGGCAGAGAAAGTCTGGTTCAGGTCCTTGTATTTTTCGTTCTCGGCATGGTCCATGCGGGGCGTGTCATTGTAGAGTGCCAGGCAGATGGCGTCGAGAATGGTTGTCTTGCCTGCCCCCGTCTCTCCGCAGATAAGGAAGAGGGATTCTTCACTTAGCGGTCTGTTCTCGAAGTCGATGACGGCATCTTCTATGGAGGCAAGGTTCTTTATGGTGAGTTTCTGGAGTTTCATGTTCCGGACAGATGATTATGAGTTATTCTTACTTTTCACTTTTTGCACGGCAGTCTCCATCAGCTGGCAAAGTTCTGTGTCCATCTCTTCTCCTTCGGTTTCGCGGTAGTAGAGTCTGGCAATTTCCAGAGGAGACATTTCCTGCATTTCCTGGATGGAGATATGCTTGCTCTTGTCAGCGTCGGGTTGCCGTTCGCGGGTGGTCCTGATGTAGCAGTATTTGCATGCCTTGCCTTTGGCGGCGTTCGAGGCTTTTTCGTTGCAGTCGGGTGGCAGGTAGCCTTTTGTCAGCACATTCAGACGGAGGTATGCAGGTCTCTCTTCCGGGTATTCTTCCAGTAATTTCAGGGCGTCTTCGAAAGGCGTCGGGTCATGGGGAAGCGTGACGAGGGGAATTGCATTTTCAATTTCCCTTGTACTGATTTGTGGTTCTACACCTTTCTCCAACTTGACGATGGAGACGGAGTGAGGATAGGTTTCGTCGAAGCTGACGGGGAGGGGGGTACCGCAATAGCGTGCGTGGTGATGACTGCCTTTGATGTCCTGAGGGCAATGGATGTGCCCGAGTGCCAGGTAGTCGTACCCTTCTCCCATAGCGCTGAGGGGAACATACTCTATTCCGCCGATACTCTCATCGTGCCCGCTGCGGTCGCTGCCTTCGATGGAGAGATGAGCCATGAGGACGACGGGCAGCTGTGCCGTATTCCGTTTTTTCACTTCGTCCAGCAACGCCTGGAAGAAGCGTGCCTGCCGTTGGTCGCGCGGTGTTTCAGAGTCCAGCAGGGGGAAGTTTTGCGGATAGACGTGGGGCACGGCAATAACGTAGCCTGTTGTCCCTTTTTCATTGTCCACCTCGATGATGTGCTTGTCCAGGTTCACTTCCTCGGCCGTACGTTCGATGTTCCCCACGACGTTCAGGCCGAAGTGTTGCCATAGGCTGCTGTCTATTTCCAGTTTCGAGCTGCTGTCATGGTTTCCGGCAGTGACTACGATGGCCATTCCGGGGCAGGCTTGGTGAATGTTCAGCATGGCGTCGGTGTACATCTTCTGCGTGGCGGCGGCAGGAGCGGAGTAGTGGTAGATGTCTCCGCTCACCACCATGGCGTCGGGCTGCTCTTCGGCCACTATGCAGGCGAGTTGCCGTAGGAAAGCCTGCTGCTCGGCGGTGCGGTCGTAGTTGTAGAGGGTGTGTCCCAGGTGCCAGTCGCTGGTGTGTAGTATCTTCATTGTTTTTATGGTTTCAATGGGTGTGGGTTACTGTTTTCTTAGAATATAAATCTTGTGCGTCCCCCTTCCTTTATAGTCGATGCCCGATTCGGGATTGGCTATCCATTCGCGCAACTCGCGGGAGGCGGTGGACTTCAATAAGCCGGTCAATCGGCAATAGTCGGCTTGGGTCATGAAGCTGTTCTTCTCCAGGTACTTTTTGGCCCGTTCCAGCCGTTCCTGTGGAGAGAACATCTGTGAGGAGCGCCGAAACTTGTCGCTGGAACGTTTCAGATGGCATTGGCGGGCTGTACGGTACAGTAGTTCTTTGTCCGCCTTGAAGTGTATGTCCTTCAGGCAGATGCTGGCTGCGTTTCGCTTGGTGTCTCCTTCTTCTCCCGTCTCCCGTTCGCGGTCTTGGCGCAGGCCGAGGGCGGGGGTGAATACTCCTAAGTTGTCAATCTTCACGGAGTAGCCTTGTCCCATCTGGTAGGCTATTTCGTCGGTGACGGCTTGCATCAGTCCGATGATGTCGCCTCGTGTGAAGGATGAGGCGTATGTTATCTTTTCGGTGATGGTTTCCAGGTCCACCTGCCCGTATAGTTTCATTCGTGGGTAAAGGATGCGTTTGCCGTCTTCTCCCGGCAGGTTCAGTTCCTGCATGTTGTATTCTGCCATGATGGTGATGTTGTTATGAGGTTCGTTCGTCTTCGGGGTTTGCAAAGTTTATCCCAAGGTTGCGGATGCGTGTCCCAAGGTTGGGGATTTCTATCCCAAGGCTTGGGATAGACAAACCAAGGGCGAAGGTAATTCTTTATCTCTATACTTGCAAACTTTACTATTGGTAGTTAGGAAGTTTTTTATTGCTAGTCGGGAAGTTTTTTGTTAGGAGTTGAGGTGAGAAGAGTCCTATTTTGTATCTTTGGAACAAATTGATGAGAGTGGAGAAATCCATTCAAAAAATGATATATATGATATGAGAACACTTTCTAATTCAGAACTGACAATTAAAGTTTCACCGCATGGAGCCGAGTTATGCAGTATCTTGCATGATGGAAAAGAATATCTTTGGCAGGCAGACCCTGCTTTCTGGAAACGGCATTCTCCGGTGCTTTTTCCCATTGTAGGTAGCGTTTGGGAGAATGAATACCGCCACGAAGGCGTTTCCTACGCATTGACGCAACACGGTTTTGCCCGCGATATGGATTTTGAATTGATGCTTGAACTGGAAGATGAAGTGCGTTATCGACTGGTTGACAGTGAGGAAACACGCAAGAAATATCCTTTCCCGTTTTGCCTTGAGATAGGCTATCGGATAGAGGGAAAGAAGATTGAGGTGCTTTGGAAAGTCATCAATACCGGAACACGCGAAATGCACTTCCAGATAGGGGCCCATCCGGCTTTCTATTACCCGGACTATGATACGGAGACAACGGACCGTGGATATTTCGGCTTTGATAAGACGGAAGGTTTGCACTATATCCTTATCTCCGAGAAAGGATGTGCCGCTCCGGATAAGGAATATTTGCTTGAGTTGACAGATGGCCTGCTGCCTTTGGACATCCACTCCTTTGATAAAGATGCCCTGATTCTGGAAAACAGTCAAGTGAAAGAAGTTACATTATATAATAAGGAGAAGAAGCCCTATCTCAGTCTGTATTTCGACACTCCGGTGGTGGGGTTGTGGTCGCCTCCGGCCAAGAATGCTCCGTTTGTCTGCATCGAGCCGTGGTACGGGCGTTGTGACCGTGCCCATTATAAGGGCGAATATAAGGATAAGGACTGGATGCAGCACTTGGCGCCGGGAGGAGTCTTTAAAGGTGGGTATACAATTGATATAAGATAAAAAATGAAGAAGGATACTGAAAATAATTCGGTATCCTTTTTATTTGGAGAATGCAATGTCATTATCTTTGCGCCCGGTAAAAAATATAGGTTGTTTTTTAAGGTATGAAGAAGAGTCTTATTGCATTGGCGTTCGGCACATTGGGGCTAGGGATTGCCGAATTTACGATGATGGGTATTTTGCCCTATGTGGCTACTGATTTGGGAATCAGCATTCCCGTGGCCGGTCATTTCATTTCTGCGTATGCGTTGGGTGTTTGTTTTGGTGCGCCCATGCTGCTCCTGGCCCGTAAACGCCCGTTGAAGCAGATTCTGCTGGTCTTGATGGCATTAATGATTGTGGGTAATATTTGTGCGTCTATGGCACCCAATTATTGGGTCTTGCTGTTGGGACGTTTTGTTTCCGGACTTCCTCATGGCGCTTATTTTGGGGTGGCTTCCATTGTTGCGGGAAAATTGGCTGATAAGGGGAAAAGCTCGGAGGCGGTTTCAATTATGATAGCGGGAATGACTGTGGCCAATCTGTTTGGGGTGCCGTTGGGTACTTCGTTGAGCCATACACTGTCTTGGCGTGCCACGTTTCTGCTGGTAGGTGCCTGGGGATTGATAACACTGTACTACATTTGGCGTTGGGTACCGCAGGTCGAAGGACTGAAAGACACGGGATTTAAAGGACAGTTCCGTTTTTTGAAGAAGCCGGCGCCGTGGCTCATATTGGGAGCTACGGCTTTGGGCAACGGTGGCGTATTCTGCTGGTATAGCTACATCACCCCGTTGCTGACTGAGGTTTCCGGTTTTAGTGCGGAAAGCATTACGGCGCTGATGGTACTGGCAGGATTCGGAATGGTTGCCGGCAATCTGGTCAGTGGGCGCATGTCCGACCGGTACACTCCGGGAAAGGTAGGTACGGTGGTGCAAGGGATGATATGTGTTATTTTATTATTGATATTTTTACTCTCGCCCTATCCGTGGTGTTCGGCAATATTGATGACACTCTGTACGGCAGGTTTGTTTGCCGTCTCCAGTCCGGAGCAGGTGTTGATGATTCGTGTGGCCCCTGGAGGAGAAATGTTGGGAGGCGCTTGTGTACAGATGGCCTTCAATTTGGGGAATGCTATCGGAGCCTATATCGGAGGTCTTGCCTTGAGTGGAGGATACCGTTATCCCGCATTGGCAGGCGTACCGTTTGCACTGATGGGATTTATTTTATTCCTTGTCTTCTACAAGAAATTCCAGGATAAGTATTAAGTGTTTCATTTTTTTTGTGTATGTTTGTCCGCAAGTATTAACTAAACTCGATAACTTATGAAGACTTTGAATTATGTGAAGATATTGCTGTTGTGTGTATTTACGATTGGGCTGGCGTCTTGTGGGGATGATGTATATTATACCATGCAGAATAGCGACGACAAATTGTGTGGGAAGACGTGGATAGAAGAATATCAGACGGAAAACAAAGATGGAGTTGAAGTGTTATGCAGTCATCAGCTGAAGTTTGCCAAGGCTGATAATTCTGGACAGGAAATCTGGGAGTATTATCGCGGAGGCGAGTCCCGTCCCTATGAAACGACTTCACGTACTTTTACTTGGAAATGGATGGATAAGTCTATGGAGGGGTTGACTCTGAATTATGGTGCCGGTGAAATCAAGTACTTTGATAATGTATGGGTGCGCGAACATTATTTATCCGGTAAACTGGATGGAGTGGTTGTTATGATGGTAGATGCTAATTATAAATAAAGTATGGCTTATGAATAATATGTTGAAATACACAAAAATGTTATTGTTGTTTGTCCTTGTATTAGGATTGACATCATGTGATAGTGAGGAAGAAACGGAATATAATCTGCCCGGTGAATGGTATACATCTGAAGAAATAGATTTCGGGGCATATACTTGGGGTAGGGGGACGATTATGACCTTTAACGCGCGCAACCAAGGTACTATTGGTTCATATGGCGACCCGAATTATTTGCTTTTCAGATGGAATTGGGTTAGTGGGGCTTACAATCTGATGGAATTGGAATTCTATGATGATGGCAGCATGGCTTACATTGAAGGAGCCATGGCTGATTCTTATTCTTTCAGTGGTACTTGGTATAATAGCTGGAGGGAATATCAAGATAATATTCACGGACAGCCTTTTCGTATGCGTCGGCAATGACGACATGCTTATCAATAAAAAACGGAGCAAATCAATTGCTCCGTTTTTTATTGTATGTCAGCTTTTTACTTATTCTTCAAAACCAATTTCTTGAACTCTCCCGGATAAGGTGTTTCAAACCGCATCAGCTCTCCCGTGACGGGATGATAGAAACAGAGTTTGAAAGCATGCAGAGCCAAGCGATTGATAGGATTTACGTCTTCCAGTCCATAGCGTCCGTCACCGATGATGGGATGCCCCAAATCCTGCATGTGTACGCGTATCTGATTCTTGCGTCCAGTCTCCAGATTCAGTTCGACAAGGGAATACCCATTGGCGCGCTTGATGGTACGGTAGTGTGTAATGGACTCTTGCCCTCCATCATCTGTCGGGCTGGAGTATACATACAGCTTACGGTCCGTCAACCAAGAAACCACGGTTCCTGCATCTTTTTCCATCTCGCCGACCACTACGGCTACGTATCGCCGGTCTGTTACAATGTCATGCCAGTTATCGCGTAGTGTACGTTGGGTCTTCTCGTCTTTGGCAAACATCATCAAGCCGGAGGTGTCACGGTCCAGGCGATGCACAATATATACGCGGTGCTGCCTGCCCGAGCGTTGTACGTATTCATTCAAGATGGTATAGGCTGTACGTTCTTTTTGTCTGTCAGTGTTGACGGACAGCAAGCCCTGCATTTTCTCTATCACGATAATGTAGGCATCCTCGTATACAATCTTCATCAGTTTATGGTTGAACTCCTTTCGTCCCTTTTCGCGGCTGATTTGTACTTTCATACCCGGTTTCAGGGGGAAATTGTATTGTGTAGTGATAACGCTGTCTACATATATGATGCGTTTGCTTAGCAATGATTTCAGCTTGGTGCGGCTGGCATCCGGCATTTTTGCTGCCAGAAACTCCATGAGTTCCATCGGTTCCTTCACCATGTAGTCCGTATATTGTGTGCGGGCTCTTGCTGTAATTTTTTCTTTTGCCACGACTGGTTTTAATTTACGATTAGACAATTTACAATTTACGATTGAAAACTACTTGGATTTTCAATCTTTTAATTCCAATAATACTACGTTTTCCACGTGGTGGGTGTGCGGAAACATGTCTACCGGTTGAACGGCCTTTACTTTATATTTCGCATCGAGCAGTTGCAAATCGCGCGCCTGCGTAGCCGGATTACAGCTGACATATACGATGCGTTTGGGCTCGGCAAACAGAATGACATCCACTACATCCTGGTGCATTCCGGCACGGGGAGGGTCGGTGATGATGACATCGGGACGACCGTATTGGTTGATGAAGTCTTGTGTCAGCATGTCTTTCATGTCTCCGGCAAAGAACAATGTGTTTTCAATTCCGTTAATCTCGGCATTGACCTTGGCGTCTTCAATCGCTTCGGGCACATACTCTATGCCGATTACCTGGCGTGCTTGCTTGGATACGAAATTGGCAATGGTGCCCGTACCGGTATAAAGGTCATAGACAAGCTCGTTACCGGTCAGTCCGGCAAAGTTGCGCGTTACTTTGTAGAGGTTGTAGGCTTGCTCGGAGTTGGTCTGATAGAAAGATTTGGGACCTACCTTGAAGCGCAGTCCCTCCATTTCCTCGAAGATGTGGTCTTTCCCCTTGAAGGTGTGTACCTCAAGGTCGGTAATGGTATCGTTACACTTATTATTAATAATGTATAGCAGGGAAGTGATTTCAGGGAATGTATCTGCTATGTATTGCAGCATTTGCTTGAACAGAGCCATTTCCTCCTCTTTCTCTATCTTGCAGATGAGGATTACCATCAGTTCGCCGGTGGTAGAGGTACGCACAATCATATTGCGTAGCATTCCTTCATGCGTACGCAGGTTGATGAAAGAATAGTTGTGCCGGTAGGCATAGTCGCGTACTGCATTGCGGATGCGGTTGGATATATCATCCTGCAACCAGCACTTCTCTATGGCAAGCACTTTGTCGAAAGCATTGGGAATATGGAAGCCTACGGCATTCATCTGTTCGTACACTACATTCTGCTGAACCTCTTCCGTCGTCAGCCAACGTTTGTTGGAAAAAGTGTACTCCAGCTTATTCCGGTAGAACTGAGTTTTTTCTGAACCTAGTATCGGAGAAATTTCCGGCAATTCTATTTTGCCGATGCGGGTGAGGTTGTCCGTTACTTGTTTTTGCTTATACTTGATTTGCTCGGAATAGGGGAGAACCTGCCATTTACAACCGCCGCATACACCATAATGTTGGCAGAATGGAATTGCTCGTACTGCCGAATATTCATGGAATTTCACTGCTTCGGCTTCAGCATAATGATGCTTTTTTCTCTTAATTTGCAGGTCAACTACGTCGCCGGGGACGACATATGGTACGAAAACCACCAAATCATTGACTTTTGCGATGGCTTTTCCTTCGGCAGCCACATCCGTAATTGTCACCTTCTCCAATAGGGGAAGTTCTTTTCTTTTTCTTGCCACTTTTACACCAGTCTAATAAATTCTTCGGCAAAAATAGGCATTTTTTTCGGGATTTCTCTCTATGAAATGAAATATTAAAGATTGCAATGTCGAAATTGCATTTTAGCATAAAGTTTTTTCTGAAAAAGTTTTCTAGTCTGCGAAATATACTTAGATTTGCGAACAGAAAAGAGAAAATCACTATCAAAAACTTTAAATTTATATTATGGACAAAAAAAGAGTTTATACCTTTGGTAATGGCCAGGCAGAAGGAAAGGCCGATATGAGAAACCTTTTGGGTGGGAAAGGTGCTAACCTTGCAGAAATGAACCTTATAGGGGTTCCGGTTCCTCCGGGCTTTACAATAACGACAGAAGTTTGTACGGAATATTATGAAATGGGGCAGGATAAAGTCGTTGCTCTGTTGAAGAATGAAGTTGAACAAGCCATTGCCCATGTGGAAACACTGATGCGTTCCAAATTCGGTGATGTGGAGAATCCGTTGCTGGTTTCCGTACGTTCGGGTGCGCGCGCTTCCATGCCGGGCATGATGGACACTATCCTGAATCTTGGCTTGAATGACGAAGTGGTGGAAGGCCTGACGCGCAAGACGGGCAATGCACGCTTTGCATGGGACTCTTACCGTCGTTTCGTGCAGATGTATGGCGACGTGGTGCTGGGCATGAAACCGGTGAACAAGGAAGATGTAGACCCGTTCGAGGCTATTATAGAAGAGGTGAAACATGCTAAAGGCGTGAAGCTGGATAACGAGCTTGAGGTGGAAGACCTTAAGGAACTCGTGAAGAAGTTCAAGGCTGCGGTGAAAGAACAAACCGGAAAAGACTTCCCGACTTGTGCCTACGAGCAGTTGTGGGGTGCCGTTTGTGCCGTATTCAACTCCTGGATGAACGAACGTGCTATTTTGTATCGTAAGATGGAGGGAATTCCTGACGAATGGGGTACTGCCGTAAGCGTTCAGGCTATGGTATTCGGTAATATGGGCGAGAGCTCTGCTACGGGTGTTTGCTTCAGCCGCGATGCTGCTACCGGTGAGGACCTTTTCAATGGCGAGTATTTGATTAATGCACAAGGCGAAGACGTGGTTGCCGGTATCCGTACTCCGCAACAGATTACAAAAATCGGTTCTCAACGTTGGGCTGAATTGGCTGGTGTAAGCGAAGAAGAACGTGTCAGCAAATATCCTTCCATGGAGGAGGCTATGCCGGAAATTTATAAGGAACTGGATGCTTTGCAGACGAAACTCGAAAATCACTACCGTGATATGCAGGATATGGAGTTCACTGTACAAGAGGGTAAACTCTGGTTCCTCCAGACCCGTAACGGTAAGCGTACCGGAGCCGCTATGGTGAAGATTGCCATGGACTTGCTCCATCAAGGTATGATTGACGAAAAGACTGCATTGATGCGTTGTGAGCCCAATAAGTTGGACGAACTGCTCCACCCGGTATTTGACAAGACAGCTCTGAAGCAAGCCAAGGTATTGACCCGTGGTCTTCCCGCTTCTCCGGGTGCCGCTACGGGACAAATCGTATTCTTTGCCGATGATGCTGCCGAATGGCATGCTGCCGGCAAGCGTGTGGTGATGGTACGTATCGAGACTTCTCCGGAAGATTTGGCAGGTATGGCAGTTGCCGAAGGTATCCTGACTGCCCGCGGCGGTATGACTTCGCATGCAGCAGTGGTTGCTCGTGGTATGGGTAAGTGCTGTGTGTCCGGTGCCGGTGCCTTGAACATAGACTACAAGGCGCGTACAGTGGAAGTGGATGGTGTACTGTTGAAAGAAGGTGACTATATCTCCTTGAACGGAAGCACTGGTGAAGTATATAAAGACAAGGTGGAGACAAAAGCGGCTGAGCTGTCCGGTGACTTTGCGGAACTGATGGATTTGGCAGACAAATATACGAAGCTGCAGGTTCGTACCAATGCGGATACTCCTCACGATGCAGAAGTGGCACGCAATTTTGGTGCGGTGGGTATCGGCCTTTGCCGTACGGAGCACATGTTCTTCGAAGGCGAGAAGATTAAAGCCATGCGCGAGATGATTCTGGCAGAAAACGCTGAAGGACGTCGCAAGGCTTTGGCTAAGATTCTACCTTACCAGCAAGCTGACTTCAAGGGTATCTTCAAGGCAATGGCTGGTTGTCCGGTGACTGTACGTCTACTCGACCCTCCTTTGCATGAGTTTGTTCCTCATGACCTGAAGGGACAGCAGGAAATGGCAGATACGATGGGTGTAAGCCTCCAGTATATCCAGCAACGTGTTGAGGCTCTTTGTGAGCATAATCCGATGTTGGGTCATCGTGGTTGCCGTTTGGGAAATACATATCCTGAAATTACACAGATGCAGACGCGTGCCATCTTGGGTGCTGCTTTGGAATTGAAGAAGGAGGGTGCCGAAACCCATCCTGAAATCATGGTTCCTCTGACCGGCATCTTGTATGAGTTCAAGCAGCAGGAAGAAGTGATTCGTGCTGAGGCTGCCCAGTTGTTTGAAGAAGTGGGTGACAGCATCGACTTCAAAGTAGGTACAATGATTGAGATTCCGCGTGCCGCCTTGACTGCCGACCGCATTGCTTCCTCTGCCGAGTTCTTCTCATTCGGTACGAACGACTTGACTCAGATGACATTTGGTTATTCACGCGACGATATCGCTTCCTTCCTCCCGATTTATCTGGAGAAGAAGATTCTGAAAGTAGACCCGTTCCAGGTACTCGACCAGAATGGTGTAGGACAGTTGGTGCGTATGGCTACTGAAAAGGGACGTGCTATCCGTCCGGATTTGAAGTGCGGTATCTGCGGCGAACATGGTGGTGAGCCTTCTTCTGTGAAGTTCTGCCACAAGGTCGGTTTGAATTATGTCAGCTGTTCTCCGTTCCGTGTGCCCATTGCACGTCTGGCTGCGGCGCAGGCGGCAATCGAAGGCTGATATTTGATAATGTAATGTATTGATAAATAATGTTTTGTATGGGTTTATAGCGCTGAGGATGTGCTGTAAACCCATATTTGTTTTATCTGCATTCTAAGCACTTTATACAGGGTTTTGCTTTGGAAGGTTTAGAAATATTTTGTAATTTTGCAATGTCCGGTTTAGAAAGAAGTTTAGAAGTTTGATAAACTGTAAATCAAAATATATGGCTACATTTAGAACTTGTGTGCAGAAGCAGCGTAAAGATGGATTCTATCCGGTGTATATACATGTCACACATCTGAAAAAGAGTATGTGGTTCGTGAATATGAACTACGATATTTAAGGTGCGGGGGTGGGGCTTTCCATCACCAAATCTATTGTGGGACACTATGGGGGAGGTATATCACGTTGCCTGCCAGTATTGAATACAAAGAGTACGATAAATTTTGATTTGCCAGTCTAAGGCTCAATCGGCCATTTTCTTCAATTTTTTGAAGTGGTGGATTACTTCCAGATAGTCGCGGTCGGTGCAGGCATTGAATTTATTCCATAAGTCACCCATTACAACAGCACCACCGAATCCGTAATCCTTAATCTCCAGTATGTTGTCGGGAGTAATGCCTCCCAAGGCCATGACTTTACTGTCTATGATCTTACTTTTCCCTGCTTGCCGCAATTCCTCGGCAGTGAAGCCGGACGTGACTCCGGACTTTGTGATACAATTATATATCGGGCTTAAGAACAGATAGTCATAGAAATGCTTCTTGTTTTGCACTTCGTCCAGTGAATGGCAGGTACAACTGATGTGGCCTGAATAGTCGTGAGGTTCTTTGGGGTTGCGGGTGTTTAGATGAATTCCCATCAGGCTGAACTCTTCCTGCAGGTAGAAGTGCTCATGAGTAATGATGCGCTTATGATATTTTTTAGGTATCAGTGTTAAAAGCCGTTCTGAATACATGGCGGGAGTTTCCGGCTTCCTCAGATGTAGAATATCCAGCCCCTCTTCGAATAGTGCCGTGATAATCTTGTCTTCTTCCACAAAAAATGTGGGTGCTGTTACTACGATGAGTTTCATTTTTATTGTTAAACTTTTAAGTTTAGCAAAGTTAATGAATACTTATGGTAGAAGCCAAAGAATTTCTTTAAAATATGTTAGATGACTGCTTTAAACAAGAAAACGCCTTCTTGAGTTTTTATAATTCAAGAAGGCGCCCTTCACATGGCTTTATGAGACCTTGTCGGTTTATTTGAATCTTTTGCCTACCGCATCCCAATCAATGATGCCCCATAACTCGTTTATGTGGTCGGCACGGCGGTTCTGGTAGTCAAGATAGTATGAATGTTCCCATACATCGAATCCGAGTAGCGGAACAAGACCGGCACGTACTGGGTTACTACCATTGGCTTCTTTGGTGATGTGGAGTTTGCCGTTTTTGTCGGCAGACAACCAAGCCCATCCGGAGCCGAACAATCCGACAGCTGCTGCGTTGAATTCCTTCTTGAAATTCTCAAAGCTGCCGAAGTCGCGTTTGATGGCTTCTGCCAGTTTACCGGTAGGCTCGCTGTGGGCAGGCTTCGGGGCAAACTGCAAGAAGTATAGTGTGTGGTTCAACACCTGTCCTGCATTGTTGAAGATGGCACCGTCCGGTGCTGTGGCGACAATGGTCAATAGATTCTTGCCTTCGAATTCTGTTCCCGGAACGAGATTGTTGAGGTTGTTCACGTAGGTTTGCAGATGCTTGCCATAGTGGTAATCTATGGTTTGCTGACTGATTACGGGTTCCAGTGCATTGTTGGCATAGGGAAGTTTTGGCATTTCGTAAGTCATAACTGTTGTCATTAAAATCGTTAATATTGTATTCATAAGTTTCAATTATTAAATTTTGGAACTTTGCTATATAAACACTATAACCTGTGGAAATGTTCGTACGTCTCCGAAGCTTTTTTTATCTTTGCCTCCGTAAAAACAAAGGAAGAAAAAATATTATCATTTTAAGATTATACGGATATGCCCGATTATATAGAGGAACTGAACGAGGGACAGCGGAACGCGGTGCTGTACAACGATGGTCCGTCATTGGTGATAGCCGGTGCCGGTTCAGGAAAGACGCGTGTGCTGACCTATAAGATTGCTTATCTGCTAGAGAATGGCTACCAGCCTTGGAACATTCTGGCATTGACCTTTACCAACAAGGCGGCGCGCGAAATGAAGGAGCGTATAGCCCGTCAGGTGGGGTCGGAGAGGGCACGCCATTTGTGGATGGGAACCTTTCACTCCTTGTTCCTGCGCATTCTGCATGTCGAGGCCGGGCATATCGGCTTCACTTCGCAGTTTACCATTTATGATACGGCGGACAGCAAAAGCCTGATACGTTCCATTATCAAGGAAATGGGGCTGGATGAGAAAGTGTACAAGCCGGGGATGGTGCAGGCTCGTATCTCGAATGCCAAGAATCATCTGGTTTCTCCTGCAGGCTATGCCAATAACAAGGAGGCTTACGAGGGAGACCGCGCAGCAAAGGTTCCGGCGCTTCGCGACATCTACCAGAGATATTGGGAGCGTTGCCGGCAGGCAGATGCAATGGACTTCGACGATTTGCTGTTCTACACATTCCTGCTGTTCCGGGACTACCCCGAGGTGTTGGCGCGTTATCAGGACCAGTTCCGCTACATTTTGGTAGATGAGTATCAAGATACCAATTTTGCACAGCACAGTATCGTGCTGCAACTTGCCAAGAACCATCAACATGTCTGTGTGGTGGGGGATGATGCACAGAGTATCTACTCCTTCCGTGGTGCCGATATTGACAATATTCTCTATTTTACGAAAGTATATCCCGATACGAAGGTCTTCAAGCTGGAGCAGAACTACCGTTCTACCCAGACCATTGTTCGCGCGGCCAACAGCCTGATAGAAAAGAACCAGTGGCAGATACGTAAGGAAGTGTTTTCAGAAAAGGAGAAAGGAGAAGCCATCGGTGTGTACCAGGCATATAGCGATGTGGAGGAAGGGGATATTGTGGTGAATAAGATAGCTGAGCTACGGCATGAAAAGCACTATGCCTACTCTGATTTTGCGATACTCTACCGTACCAATGCGCAGAGCCGTATCTTTGAGGAAGCCATGCGCAAACGCAGTATGCCTTACCGTATTTATGGAGGCTTGTCGTTCTATCAGCGTAAGGAAATCAAAGATGTCATCGCTTACTTCCGTCTGATAGTGAATCCCAATGATGAAGAGGCTTTCAAGCGTATTATCAACTATCCTGCACGGGGTATAGGAGATACGACAGTGGGAAAAATCATTGCTGCCGCCACCGGTCACAATGTCAGTTTGTGGACTGTGCTTTGTGAACCGTTGACATATGGCTTGAACTTCAATAAAGGTACGATGGGAAAGTTGCAGGCATTTCGTGAACTTATATCTGCCTTTATCACAGATGCTGCGGAAAAGAATGCCTGCGAGATTGGTGCCGACATTATTCGCCAATCGGGCATCATCAATGATGTGTGTCAGGACAACTCTCCCGAGAATCTGAGCCGTAAGGAGAATATAGAGGAGTTGGTGAACGGTATGAATGATTTTTGTGCCCAACGGCAGGAGGAGGGAAACCCGAGTGTGTTGTTGGGCGATTTCCTTTCGGAAGTTTCTCTTCTTACCGACCAGGATTCGGATAAGGATGGCGACGATGAGAAGATAACGCTGATGACTGTACATTCGGCCAAGGGATTGGAGTTCAGGAATGTGTTTGTAGTGGGGATGGAGGAGAACCTTTTCCCCAGTGGCATGGCGGGTGACTCTCCCCGGGCGTTGGAGGAAGAACGGAGGCTGTTCTATGTAGCCATCACACGTGCCGAAGAACACTGTTTCCTATCGTATGCAAAGGCACGTTTCCGGTATGGCAAGATGGAGTTCGGTACTCCCAGCCGTTTCCTGAAGGATATAGATATGCGTTTCCTGCGCCTACCTCAGGATGTGGGAATGTTTCGCAGGGTAGAGGATGAAGCCGCCGTTTTCCGCAGGGAGAACGCCAGAGGCTTTGCGCCTGATAGGGAAGATGTCCCGTATGGCGGAAGAGAGCGTGTATCTGTACGGCCGAAGCAGCAGATTATTGCACCGACCGTTCCACGTAACCTGAAACGGGTGGCGTCTTCTGCAAATATGGCAAATACATCGCCTTCTGCCAGTGGGTCGGCCAACCGTGTACAGCGAGGACAACTTATTGAGCACGAACGTTTCGGTCTGGGCGAAGTCTTGAAGCTGGAAGGCGAGGGAGACAATGCCAAGGCTACCATCCGCTTCAAGAATGCGGGGGACAAGCAACTTTTACTGCGCTTCGCGCGTTTCAAGGTTATTGGGTAGTGGAGTAATGCGAACCGGTGGTTTCGTTTCAACTACTGATTCGCGTAAATTCCATTATAAAAAGAAGCGTCCTAAAAGGAGCGGTATCTGTTTTGCTAAGTCCTCAGGCAGGGCTTTTCAGACCCTTCGTTTGTTCGAATGGCTTTGTGAATGATAGAAAATATAAATAGAAGAATGACTGATAAAGATTTTACCCTTTTCCCTTCTCCCTGCTATATTATGGAAGAAGGATTGCTGAGGAAGAACCTCGCACTGATAAAAAGTGTGGCTGACCGTGCAGGTGTGGAGATAATCCTCGCTTTCAAATCATTTGCCATGTGGCGTTCCTTTCCTATTTTCAGGGAGTATATAAATCACTCTACGGCAAGTTCCGTCTACGAAGCCCGTCTGGCATTGGAGGAGTTCGGAAGCAAGGCGCATACGTACTCGCCGGCTTATACCGAGGCCGAATTTCCGGAGATAATGCGGTGCAGCAGTCATGTCACTTTCAATTCGCTTTCGCAGTTCCATCGCTTTTATCCGGCGGTGACGGCGGAAGGAAGCGGCATTTCCTGCGGTATCCGCATCAATCCCGAATATTCGGAGGTGGAGACGGAACTGTATAATCCTTGTGCGCCTGGTACCCGTTTCGGTGTGATGACCGACCAGCTTCCCGAAAAACTTCCGGCCGGTATTGAAGGTTTTCACTGTCATTGTCACTGCGAGTCTTCTTCCTACGAGCTGGAACGTACATTGGAGCATTTGGAAGGAAAATTCTCCCGCTGGTTCTCACAGATTAAGTGGTTGAATTTGGGAGGGGGCCATTTGATGACGCGCAAGGATTATGATGTAGAGCATCTTGTCCGCCTATTGAAGGGTTTTAAGGAACGCTATCCGCATCTTCAAATCATTCTTGAACCAGGTTCTGCTTTCACCTGGCAGACCGGTGTGCTGAGCTCGGAAATAGTGGATATCGTGGAAAACCGCGGCATTCGTACCGCCATCCTCAATGTTAGCTTTACGTGCCATATGCCTGATTGCTTGGAGATGCCCTACCAGCCTGCGGTGCGTGGAGCGGGAATGGGCGATGCGGGCCCTTACGTCTATCGCCTTGGAGGAAACTCCTGCTTGAGCGGCGACTATATGGGACTGTGGAGTTTTGACCATGAACTGCAGATAGGGGAGAGAATCGTCTTTGAAGACATGATACATTACACCACTGTAAAGACGAATATGTTCAATGGAATTCACCATCCGGCCATTGCAATGTGGACAAAAGAAGGGAAATCAGAAGTTTTCAAGCAATTTTCTTACGAAGATTATCGTGAGCGAATGAGTTGATAATCAAAAGTATAATTGTATACGTAACAAAAATGTGCATTTTTTGAATGAAAAAAAGTCTGCAGAATGTTTGCAGGTTTAAGGAAAATATCTACCTTTGCATCCGCAATCGCGGAAATAGCTCAGTTGGTAGAGCATAACCTTGCCAAGGTTAGGGTCGCGAGTTCGAGTCTCGTTTTCCGCTCAAGGCAGTTTAGATTGCAATTACCTATGCCCAGGTGGCGGAATTGGTAGACGCGCACGTTTCAGGTGCGTGTGTCGAGAGGCATGCAGGTTCGAGTCCTGT